>CAZJCL010000036.1:8413-15137 GCA_964544025.1 uncultured Opitutales bacterium
AAGAGCGGGAATCGCCGCTGGGATTTTGGCATTACCGGATCGGGGGAAAACGGGTACCGGCGAAGGAGTGGATGGAGGAGTTGCGGGAGGCGCAGTTGGCGGGGAGGGAACCGGAATTGCCGGCGCGGTTTGGCGCGGAGGCGGGGCGGGTGGAGTCGGAAATGGCGACGGAGGGGAGTTATCCGGGTCATGCGGCGTGGGTGGACGGGAATTGGAAGTTGCACCGGATCGAGGGCGATGGGGAGCGGGTGCGGTGGGAGTTGTACGATTTGGAGAAGGATCCGGGGGAGAGGCGGGATTTGGTCGAGGAGAATCGGGAGATCGCGGCGAGGTTGCGGCGGGATTTGGAGGCTTGGTTGGGATCGGTGGCGGCGAGCCATAATGGCGCGGATTATGAACGGTTATGAATTCGCCTTGCGGGATCTGGGGGAAAGGATTACAGTTTTCGCTCACGCTCTTTGTTTTCCGCCTGATCACCATGAACACATCCAAACCGTCCGCCGTCGCCGCCGCCCCGGGCGATACACGTCCAGATGAAACCTGAGGTTGGCGTGGAGGAGAGTTTTGAGGACAATGGCTCGCGCCGCATGACCGATGGCAATAGTTCAGAACGCGATCCGGCTCTTGCGGATTCCCACCTGAGAGGGATTCTCGAAAGTATCGCCGATGGCTTCATGACGGTGGACCGCGATTGGCGGTTCGTGTTCGTGAGCCGGCGGACGGAGGAGATTCTGGGGGAGATGAAGCGGGTGCAGAGCCTTTCGGGGCGGACGTATTGGGAGGCGTTTCCTTATGTCGCGGGGACGGAGCTCGAAACGCGTTTGCGGCGGGCGATGGAGAGCGGGAAACCGGATCAGGCGGAGTATCTGAATCCGGTTTCGAACACTTGGTATGAGATCCGGCTGTATCCGACGCGGGAGGGATTGTCGATTTTCTTCCAGGATATGACGCAGCGGAAGCGGGACGCGGACGAGCTGCGGCAACAGCGGGAATGGCTGACGGTGACGCTGCGGAGTATCGGCGACGGAGTGATCGCCACCGATAACGAAGGGAAGATCACGTTTCTGAATCCGGTGGCGGAAAGGATGACGGGTTGGAAATCGGAGGAGGCGCGAGGGCAGCCGCTGAATCAGGTTCTCAAAATTATCAACCAGCACACGCGGGAGCCGGCGCCGATCGCGGTGGAGAAATCGATCAGCGAGCGGCGGATCGTCGGTTGGCCGAATTTGACGGCGTTGATTGCGAAGGATGGTTCGGAAACGGGGATCGAGGAAAGCGTCGCGCCGATCACGGACGAGGCGGGAAATATCACGGGAGCGGTGATGGTGCTGTACAACGTGACGAAGCGGCGGCGGGCGGAGGAGGCGTTGCGGGAAACGGAGGCGCGGTGGCGGGGCGTTTTCGATCACGCGGCGGTGGGAATCGCGCTGACTTCGCTGGAAGGTGGTTTCCAGAAGGTGAATCAGAAGTTCGAGGAGATTTTGGGTTATTCGAGCGAGGAACTGCGGCACCGGCAGATTTCGGAGCTGATTCATCCGGAGGACCGGATGAAGGCGGGGGAAAAGATGGACCGGTTGTTGGCCGGGGAGTTTTCTCATTTTGTTAACGAGAAGCGGTATGTTCGCAAAAGCGGATCGCCGGTTTGGACGCTGACGACGGTGACGGTATTGAAAGACGAGTTGGGGAATCCGTTGCGGCTGATCGAGGTGATCAAGGATATTTCGGCGCGAAAGGAGGCGGAGGCGGCGATCCGGGACGAGACGCGGATTCTGGAGTTGCTGAACCAGACTGGGAAGGCGATTTCGGCGAAACTGGATTTGGAGAGCGTGGTGCAGCAGGTGACGGACGCGGCCACGAAATTGTGCGGCGCGGAATTCGGGGCGTTTTTCCACAACTTCGACGAGCGGCGGGAGAAGCATTCGTTTTTCTTCACGCTTTCGGGAGCGCCGCGGGAGGCGTTTGAGCGATTTGGTCAGCCGCGGGCGACATCGCTTTTCGGGGCGACTTTCCGGGGGGAGAAGGCGATTCGGTCGGACGATATTTCGCAGGATCCGCGATACGGGAGAAACGGGCCGCATTTCGGGCTTCCGGAGGGGCATCCGCCGGTGCGGAGTTATCTGGCGGTGCCGGTGATTTTGCGGAGCGGCGAGGTGATCGGCGGATTGTTTTTCGGTCATTCGAAGCCGGCCATGTTTTCGGAGCGAAGCGAACGATTGATCGTGGGGGTGGCGTCGCAGGCGGCGATCGCGATCGATAACGCGCGTCTTTACGAGGCGGCGCAGAAGGAAATCGCGGAACGGAAAAAGGTGGAGGAGGAGTTGCGGAAGGCGCAGGAGGAACTGAACCGGCACGCGGAGGAGTTGGAGGAACAAGTTGCGCGGAGGACCGCGTCGCTGGAGGAGGCGGTGGTGCAGTTGGAGGAATTTTCATACAGCGTATCGCACGATTTGCGGGCACCGATCCGGGCGATCGAAGGTTACACGCGGCTTTTGCGGGAGGATTACGGCGAACTTTTGCCGGCGGAGGGGCGGAGGTATTTGGAGCGAATTTCGCGGGGTTCGCACCGGATGCAGCGGCTGGTGAACGATGTTTTGACGATGAGCCGGGTGGCGCGGGCGGACATGCGGCTGCAGCCGATTCCGCTGGAACGGTTGATCGAGGAGATCGTGGAGCAGCATCCGGAAATGCAGGCTCCGGCCGCGGAGGTGACGATCGACGCGCCGCATTCGGCGATCGGGGACGAGGTTTCGATGAACCAAGCGGTATTCAACTTGCTGGTGAACGCGGTGAAATTCGTGGCGCCGGGGGTGAAGCCGTCGGTGCGGGTCGTTTCGGAGATTCGGGAGGGAAATGTGCGGTTATCAATTATCGACAATGGAATCGGGATTCCGCCGGAGCATCGGAACAAGCTTTTCAGCATGTTTCAACGGTTGCCGTCGAGCAGCGGCTACGAAGGGACGGGGATTGGTTTGGCGATTGTGCGTAAAGCGGTGGAGCGAATGGGGGGAACTTTGGGAGTTGCCTCGGATGGAAAAAATGGCAGCCATTTTTGGATCGAATTAAAACAGGGATGAACGGTGAACGGTGCATTTTTCTGTTGGTGGAAGACGATGAGGACGACGCGTTTTTCATGAAACGCGCGTTCAAGGACGCGGGGCTGAGCGCGTCGCTGCACGTCGTCGAGAGCGGCGAGGAGGCGATCGCGTATTTGGCGGGGTTGCGCGATTTCGCGGACCGCGAGAAACACCCGCTGCCGGATTTCATTTTTCTGGATTTGAAGATGCCGGGGATGGACGGTTTCGATGTGTTGGGGTGGATCCGGCAGGAATGGAAATCGGAGGTGAACGTGGCGATTTTGACTTCGTCGCCGGAGGAGGTGGACCGGCGGAGGGCGAGGGAGACGGGGGCGGATTGTTATTTGGTGAAACCGCCGACGCCGGAGATGTTGTTGAATTGTTGCCGGCAGTTTGGGTTGGAATGTATTTGAAGAGGGGAGGCGGGAGAAGTCAGAAGTCAGAAGGCGGAAGTCAGAAGGCTGAAGGCTGAGGGCTGAATGGGGAGATCGGGAGGTGGGGAGGGTTTAGGGGTTTTTCTGGGGGGGTGGGATGGGAGTTGGGTTTTTTTGACCGGGGTTGGCCCTATTACGGAAGGGGAGGTTTTTTTGTAGGATTCGGGGCGTGGATTTTGTTTCTCCTATTCGCTCTCAGGGTTCTTCGTCCGCCCTGCATTTTGTTCAATCGATCGAGCCGCTTCAAGGGGGCGGACTGGGTCAGGCGGCTTTGGGGTTGCACCTGGCCATGCGGGAAACCGGGGAATCGACGTTGATGTGTACGCGCGCCGCGGATTTTCATGATCCTTCGCCGGGCGTGATTCAGGGAGTGAGGAAAGGTCCGGCGATGCTTTATTTGTCACCGGAGATTCAGCGGTTGGCGAAGGAGGAGGTGGCGAAAGCGGATTGGGTGCATGGGCATGGTTTATATGTGGGGACGAATGCGATTATCGGGAGGGAAGCGGTTCGGCAGGGGAAGCCGTTGTGTTATCATGTGCAGGGGTTTTTCGATCCGTGGATTCTTCCGCGTTCACGATGGAAGAAGCGGTTGGCTCATTGGCTTTTCGAGGATCAGGTTTTCCGGAATGTTCGGCTGTGGCGGGCGCTGACAGGGAAGGAGGTGGATCAGATTCGCGCTGTGGGGATCCGGGCGCCGGTGGAGGTATTTCCGAACGGGGTTCGTTTGGATGAGATCGACCAGGACATTCCGGAGGGGGAGGCGTTTTCGCGGTTGCCGCACGCGGAGCGCCGGAGGGCGAAACGGATTCTGTTTTTGGCGCGGATTCACCCGAAGAAGGGATTGGATTTGCTGGTCGCGGCGTGGGCGAAACTGGCGAAGGAGTTTCCGGATTGGGAGGTCGCGATCGTCGGTCCGGATGAAGGCGGGTATCAAGCGACGGTGGAGGCGATGATCCGGGAAAACGGCTTGGACGGGCAGATGAGGATTTTGCCGCCGGTGTCGGGGTGGAAGAAAGCGGCGGTTTTTCGGACGGCGGATCTTTTCGTGTTGCCGTCGTATTCGGAGGGTTTTCCGGTGGCGGTTTTGGAGGCGGCGGCGCATCGGTTACCGAGCGTAATCACGACCGAATGCAATTTTCCAGAATTGGCGAAAGCGGGGGCGGCTTGGGAATGTTTGCCGGAGGAGGAGTCGTTTCGGGAGTCACTTCGGCTGGCGCTGGAGGTGAGCGATGCCGAACGCGAACAGCGGGGGGAACTGGGCCGGGAATTGATGGAGGCGAGTTATACGTGGCCGGCGATCGCGCGGGATCTTTCGGCGGCGTGCGCGGAGATCGAAGGGCGGGGAGTTTGTGTTTGAGGAGGGAGAATGAATTTTGAACCACGGAAGACACGGAAGGGCTCTGTTTTTAACCACTAATGAACACGAATAAACACGAATGGATCCACGGGATATGGGCGGTGCTCGCAGTCGTTTCACCGATAGCCGATAGCCGATAGTTGATAGCCGATAGCTGATAGCTGATAGCGGGTAGCTGGTAGCTGGTAGCTGGTAGTTAATAGCCGATAACCAATAACGAATAATTAATAACCTTTCCCGTGTTTTCTGTGGTTAATAGTAATAAAGATCAGGAGCGTCCGTGGATTTGTTGTCAGATCGGGTCGCGGGAGCATTATGCGATTCCGCGGGTGTTGCATCGGGAGAATAAGCTGGCGCTTTTGCTGACGGATTTTTGGTCGCGGCGGCCGGGGGTGTTGTCGGCGGTTCCTGTTACTGGGGTCCGGAAGTTGGCGGAACGGCGTCATGACGATTTGGCGACGGCGGAGGTTTACGATACGGGTTTTTCGCGGGTGTTGTTCGATCTGGCGGCTCGGCGGAAGAAATGGAGCCTTTGGGAAACGACGTTTCGCCGTGATGATTGGTTTCAGGAGCAGGTTTTGCGCGTTCTTGAGCGGCGATATCGCGCGCAGCTGGCTCGGGAACCGGGTGTATTTTTTGCGTATAGTTATGCGGCTCGGCGGCTGTTGAAGTTTTTCCGGGAATTGGGGTGGACGACGATTCTCGGGCAGATCGATCCGGGGATTGTGGAGGAGAATTTGGTGGCGGAGGAGGTTCGGCGGAATCCGGATTTGAGAACAAGATGGGAACGGGCTCCGGCCGGATATTGGGCGAATTGGCGGGAGGAACTGGAGTTGGCGGATCGGATCGCCGTGAATTCGGTTTGGTCACGGAACGCTTTGATCGAAACGGGGGTTTCGGAGGAGAAGATCGCGGTGTTGCCGCTGGCTTATGAGCGGCCGGTGAAGCCGGTTTCGGGGAAAGCGTATCCGCGGGAGTTTTCGGCGAAGCGGCCGATGCGGGTTCTTTTTCTGGGACAGGTTAATTTGCGGAAGGGTGTGCGGATACTTTTCGAGGCGGCGGAGAAATTGAAGGGGGAGCCGATCGAGTTTTGGATGGTGGGGCCGACCGATTTGGTTGTGCCGGAGCGGTTCCGGTCGTCGCCGCAATTCCGTTGGGTGGGGCCGGTTTCGCGGTCGGAATCGCAACGGTTTTATAGCGAGGCGGATCTCTTTCTGTTGCCGACGTTATCGGACGGATTTGCTCTGACGCAGTTGGAGGCGCAGGCGCACGCGCTGCCGGTGATCGCGAGTAAATTTTGCGGGGATGTCGTGGAGGATGGGCGGAACGGGGTTTTGCTCGATCCGCTTTCCGGCGATCGTTTGGCGGAAGTTCTGCGGGTGCTTTGCGAGGAACCGGAGCGGCTGGCGCGGTTGTCGGCGGAGAGCCGGATCGATGAGCGGTTTTCGTTGGAGAGCTTGGGGCAAAATCTGCGGGAACTGGCGGAGCCGGTTTCGGTTTGATCTGGAAGACTTGAGGCTCGGATGGCTGGGGCTTGGGATTTAACAGGAGGTAGTCAAAAGGAGGGATGGCTTGGGCTCTGTTTTTTTTAACCACTAATGGACACTAATTGACACGAATGACTGGGTTTTTGGATTAGGGATTGGGGAGCTTTAACCACGGACGGAACGAAGTGGAGATGGCGAAGCAATACACGGAAAACACGGAAAGGCTTTGGCTCTGGTTACTTAACAGAAGGTAGCAAAGGGAGCGAAGGCTGGGGCTCTGTTTTTTTTTATGGACACTGATTGACACGAATGAAAATGGTGGGTCATCGGCGAAGCGCCGATGCTAGTGCGATTACACATACATGAAATCAG
>CAZJCL010000037.1:0-15062 GCA_964544025.1 uncultured Opitutales bacterium
GAGAGCTTTTTCATGATCCGGTAGCGGTGGTTTTCGATGGTGCGGGGGCTGAGATTCATCTTTTCGGCGATGGCGCGGCTGGTTTCCCGTTGGCAAACCCAGGCGATGATTTCCTGTTCGCGCGGACTCAGGATTTTATCGACCGCGTCGGGATCGGTGAAGATCCGCTTGCGGTTTTCGCGGACGAGCTGGGTGAAATAATGCGCGCCCTCGGCGACGGTTTGGATCGCTTCGATGACCGTTTCGGGCGGCTGGTCTTTTTCGACGTATCCGTGAAACCCGGACTCGTACACCTTTGTCGTCGTCACCGGATCGACGAGGGAAGTGACGGCGAGCATCGCGGTTTTCGGGAGGGTTTCTTTGATCCGCATGGCGAGCGCGTATCCGCTCGACCCGGCGAGATCGAGGTCGATCACCGCGACATCGGGGCGCACCGCCTTGCAGACGCGCCAGCCTTCGTCGGCGCTCGCGGCCTCGCCGGTCGCACGAAGTCCGGGCGTGTCGTCGATCAGGCTCCGGAGCAAATCCCGGAACATCCGCTGATCTTCGATGATGACGATGCTGTAATCCATGCAGGTTTGGTTCGGAGTTTTGCTCGGAATTTGAACAGAAGGTAACGAAGGGCGCAAAGGAAGACTTGGGCTCTGGTTTTTAACCACTAATGAACACTAATAAACACGAATATTGGGGCTCTGGGATTTGAACAGAAGGTAGCGAAGGGAGCAAAGGCTTGGGTTCTGGATTTTAGCCACGGACGGAGCGAAGCGGAGATGGCGAAGCAATGGACGCGAATAAACACGAATGAACCGGTTTTTTGTTAGGACTGATGCTTTGAGCGCGGCGGGAAAAAAGGACTGAAGCTCTCACACAAACGTTCTTCCTTAGTTTCCTTCGCTTCCTTCTGTTTAAAGATGCAGAGCCTTAGCATTCGTTGTTAAACAGGTGCGGAGGGCGAATCGATTCTTTGAGTAGAAACTACTTAATTTAATCTTTTGATTCCCGCGATGTTATTCAGAGGCTTGAACGCAATATCACAAAACCGCCGCTCGCACCCGAATAACGTCAGATAATGAATACCCGATCGCACACCGCGTCACGCTCCGGCTTGAACCGTTTTCTTCCGCGACTTTTGCTTTTCGTCCTTTCTGCCCAGCTCTTTCTTTCATTGTCGGTTATCCACGCACAGACGGTGCATACCCATCGGATCTACGATGAGTTAGGTCTCTGGAACTCGCTTGTCGTCGCGAGAGCGGCGGCGGAAAACCCGGAACATGCGGATACCACGTTTCACCTGGTGTTAATGCGCGATATCGTTCTCGATGCGCCGGTCGAACTTCGTCACAGCAATGTCGTCATCGACGGCAACGGGCACTCGATCGATGGCAACAACCTCATCCGCATCTTCCACATCACCGGCGGTAAGGTCACGCTTCGCAACCTCACGTTGAGAAACGGCCGGGCCGTCGGTCATGACGGCCACAACGGCGCGGGAGCGGGAGCGGGAATGGGCGGTGCGATTGTTGTCGATCCGGGCGCGGAGCTGACGGTGGAAAACTGTCTGTTCGAGAACAACCGCGCCGTCGGCGGAACCGCCTTTCGCCAGCCGACGTCGGGTCCGCGAATCGTGGTGGGTTCCACGACTGGGGCGTCTCGCGAGTTTCCCGCCCGGGGCGACCGCCCCATTCGGCCGGGAAAGCCGGGACTGGACGGCTTACCCGGCTGGCGCGGTGCCGACGGAGAACGCGGAGCGGACGGATCGTCGCCGTACGCGCTTGGTGCCCGGGGCGGGAACGGACTTTCCGGCAAAGATGGATCCGTGGGAGGCCGTGGCGGCAAGGGCGCTGACGGGCATGTGCCTGGAGCCGCCGGACCAATGAACCTCATAACCGCTTTCCAAATGTGGTCATTTGTTCCTGAAAGCGCGCCCAAACCCCTGGCCGCAGGAGACGGCGGCGATGGTGGCGATGGCGGGAACGGTGGCGATGGCGGCGATGGTGGACGCGGCGCGTTCGGTGGCGGGGGAGGCAAAGGCGCGGCTGGAGGCGACGGAGCGTTGGGCGGTCCCGGTGGCGACAGCGGGATGAATGTTAAATTGACGGCAGCGCATTTCGATGACAGGAAAAGCGTCGCGCTGGCAGGCCGGAACGGCAACAGCGGAGATGGAGGCGATGGCGGAAACGGAGGGGACGGCGGATTTGGCGGTGGAGGCGGGATTCCGGGTCCACCGGGTAAACCCGCGTTGGCTTCCGTCGTACGGTCGAATCATTACAACTATCCGGCCGTGATCGCTGGATACAAAGGTCCGTATCACGGACTGGTCCTTTTACACGCGACAACCGGGCCGCATGGCACATTGCAAACCACCAAGTGGATCGAAGTCCCCAAGGCCGTCCATCAACCCGTAGCGATGTCGCATGAAGACGACTGGGGGTACAGTTTCAGGAATTGGCTGCACACCGATCTTGGATCTTTTTCATCTACCCGCTCATATGTGATACGCGCGGCGTTTCTAAACAGGTCCGCCGATTTGCATAAAGGTTTCGACCATGCGCTCGGTGCCTCGCCTTTGCTTAAGGCGGGAAAAGCCGGTGCGTCCGGCGTGGAGGGCTTTCCCGGGAGCGGCGGCTTCGGCGGCGGCGGTGCCAGCAATCTCGCCGGAGGGCAGGGGGGCGGCGGCGCTGGCATGGGCGGCGCGATTTTCGTCCGGAACGACGCCGTCGTCACGATCGTCGGTTCCACGTTTCTAGAGAATTCGGTCGTCGGGGGAAGCGGCGCGAATCGCGGGATGGGTTACGGCGGGGCGATCTTCAACATGGGCGATCTCACGGTCGTCAACAGCACGTTCGGCGAGAATACCGCGGCGGACGATGGCGGCGCGATTTACCAGTTCCACGGCGTTTACGATCCGGCCGAAGAACTCGTCGCCGAGTCAAGTCTTCTGGTACGCTTTTCCACCATTGTTTATAACGAAGCTCAAGGCGGCGGCGGCGGTATCTGCCGCCACGGCGAGGGCGATGTGACGATTCGCGAATCGATCGTTGCGCTGAACGAAGCTGACGACGGGCTGACTCCGGATTTGAAGGGGAGCGATTTTCTCACGGAGCACAATCTCTTTGGGATCATCGGAGTGGAGGGAACGCTCGCGAGACGACGGAACGACATCGAGGGCACGCCCGAGTCGCCGGTCGATCCGGAACTGCATCCGCTGGCGGACAACGGCGGGTGGACGCCGACGTACGCGCCGCGGCTGGGCGGTCGAGTCATGGACGCGGTACAGACGCTCGAGGCGATTCCCGATTACGATCAGCGCGGAAAGGCGAGGTTTTCGGGAGACCATGCGGATATCGGCGCGGTGGAATTCGACGCGATCACGTTCCCTCCCTCCCAGTTGACACTGGAGCGGGCGATCACGCTGGCGGATCCTGGTGCGGCCATCGTGCTTCCCGAATTCTGGGACGGAGCGGTTCTTCCGATGAACAACCTGATAATCGGAAAAAACCTGACGATCGACGCGTCGCATCTGGAGGACGGAATCACGCTGGATGGAGGATCGATGAATCGCATTCTGACGGTTTCCGGCGACTCGGTTTTACTAAAAGGGATTCGTTTCACCAACGGAAAGGCCACCGACGGCGGAGCGATTTATGTGGCGGGCGGAGATTTGACGCTCGCCGAATGTTCGATCCTCGAGAGCCAGGCGATTCGCGGGGGCGGCATTTTCGTGGCGGCGGGCGCGAGCGCGACGGTTGACCGCTCGACGATGGCTTTCAACGAAGCTTCGGATTCGGGCGGTGCGGTTTACGCGGCGAGCGCCGGCCGATTCGAGATGACTTCCTCGACCGTTTCCGGAAATTCCCCCAACGGCCTCGCGGGCGCGGGAACGATGGGCGTTTGGTTCTCGACGATTTATGAGAATGGAGAATCGGGGATCGCGGCGACGGGAGAGGCCGCGGAATTGGGGATGAGCATCGTCGCCGGTCACACGGAAGCGGACGTCGCGGGCGCGGTGTTCAGCGTCGGGAGCAATTTGATCGGCGACGACTCGAAAGCTCCGTTGATCGGCGGGGCGAGCGGGACGGTCCTCAACGGCACGGATCCGCAGCTGGAGCCGCTGCGCGACAACGGCGGACCGACCCTGACGCACGCGCTGGCAACCGCGAGTCCCGCGCGCGACCGGATTTCGGATTCCGGGGGAATGCCGCCGGCGGACCAGAGAAATCTTCCCCGCTTCCGAAACGGCAAACTCCCTTACACGGAAACGCCGACGGCGGATCTCGGCGCGGTGGAGATGCAGGGCCGCGCAATCTTCGTGAAAGCCGGCGCAACCGGCTCGAACAGCGGTTCCGATTGGGAAAATGCTTTCACCGATCTCGCCGAAGTCGTGGCGTTAGCGGAGCCGGAGGACATCATTTACGTCGCGCAGGGAGTGTATCGTCCGCATTACGGTGACGGCGTGGGCTTGTGGTTTCGGACGGGCACGCGCCTCTTCGGGGGTTACCGGGCTGCATCTGCCGACGATTCTGTACGCGATCCGGAATTGTATCCGACGGTAATCTCGGGCGATCTCGGAGACGACGACGTGAATAAAGTCAACGGAGTGACGATGGACGCGGCGGACATTCGCGGCGAAAACCTGCACACCGTCATTCAGATCTCCGGGCCACCGCGAATTGGAACGAGGATCGACGGAGTCACCGTCACCGGCGGTTCGGCGGACAGGCTGACGGAATTCGAAGCCGTGCCCGATCACGTTAAACCGCTTAGCGTGTTTCTGATCGCCGGTGGAGGAATTTATCAATCCGGGAACGACGATCTCGTCATCGAGAATACGGTTCTGCAGGGCAACCGAGCTTACGCCGGCGGCGGCATGTATATCCGGACCGGGGGCGGCAGCAGTCGGCAAAACTTGAGAAACATGCGCTTCGTATCGAACCGGGATATTCCGGGCATGCCGGATTTCGGCGGCGTGCTCCCTTCTGAAAGCGGCGGCGCGGGTCTTTTTTCTTTTGCGATTCTCGATTTGACCGACGTGACGTTCCTTGAAAACGAAGCGTTCGGACCCGGCGGCGGCATGTGGGTGCAGAGCCTTCCTCCGACGATGGACCGGGTGGCATTTCTCGAGAACACGGCGCGGGACGGAGCCGGCTTGTACGTGGTCGAGGCGTGGGCCGAGGTGTCGAATTCCGTCTTCAGCCGCAACAGCGCGACGCGCTACGGGGGGGCGATTTATTCCGTGGATTCTCCGATGGAACTGCGCAACAGCACGATCAGCCGCAACAGTGCCGGCGCGGCCGATTCCGCGGGCGGCTGGCAGATCGATCCGCCGGAAGGCACGGCAACTTGGACCCGGCAGCCGCGGGCGGAAAACAACATTTTCTGGAACAATACCTCGTCGCTGACCGAGACGGTGCATCAGCAGATTTTCACGACGCGGGTGCAGCCGCTGCTGGCGCACAACCTCGTGCAATCGTCCAGCGGGTTCGTTCCCATGCCCGGTTCCGGTGCGATCGTCGATGAGGGCGGCAATATTTTCGGCATGCCCGGCGGGGAAAACGATCCCGGCTTTTTCGAAGATTTCGAAGGTTCCGGTTTCGGAGAGAAACACGATTTACGGATTTCCGGATCCGCCGCGATCGACGGCGGCGACAATGATCGCGCACCGGATGTCGCTTTTGATTTTAATAGAATGCCGCGCGCGCTCGACGGCGACAAAGACGGCGTCGTTACCGTGGACATTGGCGCGTACGAGAGTCCGGGAACCGCGCGGCTGACGAGCGTAACCGCCGAGGAGCGGACGACCGAGGAACCGATGACTTGGCGACTGGTTTTCGACAAACAGGTCTTCGACGTGGATCCGAGTGATTTCGCGGTCGTTCCGGATGCGGAAAATCCAGAGATGACGGCGTCGCTCGACGTCGCGCAAGCGGACATGGAGGGGAAGGAGTTTTTCGTCTTTGCGGCGGACTTCAATCAGGAAGGATGGCTGCGGCTCGATTGGGCGGAGGACGCGTGGATCGCCGATGCCGAAGGACTGCCCTTCGATCCGGCGGAGGCTCCCGAAGCACCTTCGCTCCTCTACGATCTGCTCCCGGCGGTGATGATCGGCGAACCGGATCCGTTGGTTTCGGCGGGCGAGCCGGTGGCGTTTCCGCTTTTGATCGAGCACGCTCACGCGCTAGCCGACGACGCGGCCGACGCGGTCCAGACCGTCGTCACCGGCGACTTGAGTTTCGACGTTTCGATTACCGGCACGTTTCCGGATCACGCGATCGTTTTCTCAAATCTCTCAGGTGCGGGAACGCTGGCATTTTCGCTGCCGGCCGGTTTCGCCGTCGACGACCGCAGAAACGAAACCGCAGCGACGGAAAGCAGCGTGGAGATTCGGGCGATCACCGATGCGGAGATCGCGGTTTCATCACCGGACCGTTTGCGAACATCGAGGGGACCGATCCGGTTCGAAGTAAGCTACAACCGGGAAGGCACGATCCGCCTTTCGCCGGCGGATGTCACGCTGGTGACGACCGGAACGGCCGACGCGATCGTGAAAATCGAGCGCGGCATTTCGCGAAATCCGGTCGTGGTTCTCACCTCGATCTCGGGCTCGGGAACGCTGCAAATCATCGTCAACGGAACTTCGGCCGAAACCATGATCGGGCAGCCGTTTCCCGATGCGCTGGCGAGTCCGGTCGTGGAAGTCGTGGATGCGGCGGCCATTCCGGAAATCATTTATGTGAAAGCCGACGCGATCGGAGTGAACGACGGCTCCAGCTGGGAAGATGCGATGACAAATCTTGGCGACGCCCTGACTCTCGCCGGCCCGGGAACGGAGGTCTGGGTCGCCGAAGGCGTTTACACGCCCGCGGGAGTTTTGAACAGCCGCGAAGACCGGCTGACGATCGGCGAAAGCGTGCGGGTTTACGGCGGTTTTGCCGGAACCGAAACCGAGCGCGATCAGCGGAATCCGAATCCACTAACCAACAACACCGTGCTGAGCGGCGACATCCACGGAGACGACAGCCAATCGCCGGTCGTGACGGATCTCGACGAACTCGAAGGCGGCGAGAACAACAGCTACACCGTCGTCGAGTTCGTCGCCGGTGCCGCGGACGCCGTGCTCGACGGTTTCACCATCACCGGCGGAGCGGCCACCGGATTCGGGGCGGACGCGGAAAATCCGGCGCGCCAAGGCGGCGGCATTTTCGTCGGAGAAGCGACCGCCACGCTGGCGAATCTCCGAATCGCCGGCAACCGCGCGGCGTCGGATGGCGGCGGCGTTTTTGTTCGCAACGGAAGTATTGAAGCGACAAATACGTTTTTTACCGGCAATCGCTCCGGCGCGGCCGGTGGCGCGGTCGCCGTGCGCGGCGGCGGAATGCTCCTGACCGACACGCTTTTCGCGGCGAACGAGGCGGAGATCGGCGGCGGCTTGGCGGTGATCCACGGCGTCGTCGACGCCGAGCGGCTGGAGGTTCGCGGGAATCTCGGTCGCGCCGGCGGCGGTGGCGTTTACATCCAGACCGGGTCGTTCGCGGCGCGAAACAGTCTCTTCAGTGGCAACGCGGCAGATTCCGGCCCCACCGCGTTTCGTTCGGGAGGCGGTTTGTATGTTTTCGACGACGCCAGCCTGTATCTCGAAAACGTCACGATCGTGGGCAACCGGGCGACGGGAAATGGAGGCGGAATCTTCGCCGGCCACCGCGCGACGGTCGATATCGCGAATAGTATTCTCTGGAAGAACGTAGGCAGTTTTCCAGCGATTTTTCCTCAGGTGGATGTCGAGCGCGTGACGGTCGATCACAGTCTGACGATCAGCATCCTGCGCTACATGGCCGCGATCGACTGGCGAAACGGAATTTCCCAGCAGGATCCGCTCTTTGTCAGTGGCATCGAAGGGACGGACGCGCCGACGGTTGCGGGGGACTTCCGTCTGCTCGAAGGATCGCCCGCGATCGACGCGGGCGGCAACGCGCTTCTCGACGAAACGGTGGAACTGGATCTCGACGGGAACGCACGGGTCTTCGATGCCGATCTCGATGGCGTGGCAACCGTCGATATGGGAGCTTACGAGTTCCAAAATCCGCTGCCGCCGGACGCGCCGGTTTTGAGTCATCAGATGGTCGAGGAAGGACTTCCGCCGGGAACGGTCGTCGGGGAGTTTTCCGCAACCGATCCGAATCCCGGGGATTTGCTGAATATTCAGTTGGTCGCGGGACCGGGAGATGAAGGAAACACGGCCTTTGCTATCGAAGGGTGGCAACTGGTCACGGCGGAGACGCTCGACTATGACACGCGGAGCGTTTATTCGATTCGCGTGGCCGTTACGGATTCCAGCGGCCTTTCCACGGAACGAAATTTCCAGATCGACGTGATCCACGTGGGCGAAAATCAGCCGCCTGCCGCGATAGACGATTGGTTCGTGATTTACGACGGCGCCAGGCCCCGGAATGAAAACGTATTGACCGGCCGCGGCGCCGATACCGACGACTCCGATCCGGATGGCGATCCAATCACGGTTCACGCGATCAACAACGATCCGGAGTTAATCGGCGTCGCGTTCGAAACCGAGCTGGGCACGACGCTGACGATGCAGGCCGACGGCAGCTTTACCTACCAGACCAACGGCGTCTTCGCCTATTTGCTGCCCGATGAGCCGGTGGAGGAAATCTTCACCTACACCATTTCCGACGGCCGCGGCGGTTTTTCGACCGCGACCCTGACGGTCGAGATTCGCGGCACCGACAATCCACCCGAAGCTGCTCCGGATCACATCACGCGAATCCGCGGCGGGATCACGAAGATCCGGATCGCGGATCTGCTCGCGAACGATTTCGACGCGGACGGCGACCCTATCTCAGTGGTTTTGAATCCCAACGATATGTATGGGCCTCCCGATCCGTTTGGATTTCCGACTTGGTCCGCAAATGGTGCGGACGTGAGGATTGCGGGCGGAGACTGGATTGTTTACGACGCGACCGTCATGGAGGACACGGGAGAACCGGATGAGTTCGACTATGTCGTTTACGGTTCCGGCGGCTGGAACTTCGGCACCGTTCACTTGACGGCGGAAGTGCCTAATTTCCAAATACAGCCGGTTGCGCCGCTCGGGATCAGCTACGACAGCGGGAACAATAGCACCGTGGTCACCGCGCACTTCATCGGCGTACCGGGCACCGCTTATCGAATTGAAGCCGCTCCTTCCATTGACGATGAGTCGGCCTGGGAGGAAGTGACGATTGTGACCGCCGCGAGAAACGGCCGGTTTTCGATCACGGAGGAAAATCTCCCGGGGCACGTCGTCGATCGCAGTTACCGGGCCAGCATCGAACCTGAATTCAATCCCCCCGTCCAATGAGGTCCTTTACCTTTGCCTTCATTTGCCTGGCCACGATCCCTGGAGTTCGCGCGGCGGAAGTCACCGTCGAATTGCCATTTACGCTAAACCAGAATCTTCGGGACGTCGGCCTCGTCAACGATGTGCGGCACGTCACGCTGCCGATCATCGACATCACCAGCGTAAGCGTCGTTCTCGACATCGAAGGCCGCGACGGAAGCGGCTACAACGGCGAGCTGTTCGTATCGCTCACCCGCGGGAACGAAACCGCGATCCTTGTAAACCGGCCCGGGACCTGGGTTTTCGGAGAGAACGAAGAGAATCCGTACTTGTATGCCGGATATCCGGATAACGGGCTTGATATCATCGTGGAGAACGCGGCCGCGAAAGACATTCACGAATACCGGGAAAGCGAGATTCCCGGTGAAGGGGAGCCGCTGACGGGCATATGGCAACCGGACGGGCGCAATCCGCTCGACGAGGGAGTCGTCCCCGGAAACCGCCTCGGGCCGCGCGACCAGTTGACCGATGTCTTCCACGGACTCGACGCCAGCGGCGATTGGATTCTCACCGTCGCCGACCATGGTTACGGAGATACCCGGCACCGGGTTCGCGGCTGGGGACTGATTATCACGGGCGAAACGGCGGCTGGTTTAGAGACGGTTTTCGTGCCCTCCTCGCGGTTGGAGGCGGCGAACTCGGCGCAACTCAACGAGGCGGTTTTCGACGGCGATTTGGACATTGGCGGAAATCAGCCGGTGATCTTCGATGGTCCCGTCACGCTGGTTTCGGACGTAAATCTCCGAAACGAGGCGGAAGTGCGACTGACGGGCGAAATCGGCGACGCCGCGATCACGCACGGCTTGAGCAAGAGCGGCCCCGCGCCTCTGATCATTGGAGGTATCGCGGCCTACACCGGAACGACGAACGTCGTAGAAGGTCCGCTGCACGTGGACGGCCAGCTGCTCTACAGCAGGACGCTTGTTCAGGAATCGGGCGCGCTGAGCGGCACCGGCCGTCTGGCCGCCGTGCATCTCGCGGGCGGGGAAATTTCCCCCGGCGGCAGCGTCGGGGAATTGACCTCTGGACACCAAACCTGGCAAACCGGCACGATCCTTTGGGAGATCAACGACGCGGCGGGGAGGGCCGGCGAGGATCCCGGCTGGGATTTGTTGCGAATCGACGGAACGCTTTCGATTGAAGCGACCGAAGAAGCGCCCGTGGTCGTCCGACTCGTTTCGCTGGATGAAAACGGCAACTCCGGCCCGCTTGGGAGCTTCGATCCCGACCGGGATTACCTCTGGATGATCGCCGAAACGACGAACGGCGTGAGTGGCTTCAGTGCGACGAATGTCGTGGTCGACAGCAGCGATTTTTTCAACGACACCGCCGAGGGAACGTTTTCGATTGAGGAAGACGGAAACACGTTGGGGATCCGGTTCACGCCGTTCAACGAACCGCCGGTCGTCGCCGGACCGGTTTCTCTGGAGCGACTTCCGGGCATGGACGTTAAAGTCACGGCGGACGAACTCCTCGCCGTCGCCACGGATCCCGACGGAGATCCCCTGGTTCTCGCTTCGGTGGCGGAAACCAGTCTTCACGGTGCGGAAATCGCGCGCGCCGGGATCTGGGTCGTCTACGTCGCGCCCGACGGCTTCGACGAAAACGACAGTTTTACCTACACGATCAGCGATGGAAAGGGAGGCGAAGCCACCGGAACCGTGCTGATCGCAATGCGCGAAGGCGGCGGAGACGGCGTCACGCCGAACCGGCACGGTGAGATCGAGGTGATCTCCGGCGGCACGGGTGCCCGCGTCCGTTTTATCGGAGTTCCAGGGCGAACCTACCTGATTCAGGCTACCAGTGATCTCGGCGGACCGTGGGAAACCATCGGAACGAGCACGGCCGATTCAGCGGGGCTTTATGAATACGTGGAGGAAGACATCACGGGCGTCAGTGCGCGTTTTTACCGGGCGGTTCGTCAGTAAGAGAAAAGGAGGCGATTGGAAAAGGCATGAAGAAATGTGAACATGGAGTGGGAAGATGGCCGAATGCCGCCGCGCAACGGATGAAAAATTCGCTCGTGGGCGGCACCGTGGTCGCGGGGCTTCTGATTCCGGTTGCCGGCTCCGAGGCTTCTCTTGTCGTGAGTCGCGATTTTATCGTGAATCAGAACCTTCCGGAAGGAGGAGAGCTGGCGAATATCGAGCAGGTTGATTTCGGTGCCGCGACCATCGCGAACGTTGCCGTGCGGCTTACGCTTTCGGGGCAAAGCGGGCCGATGGCGAACAGCGACTGGTACGCCGGGATCGGCTACGACCAGGGCGGCTATGCCGTGCTGCTGAATCGTGTCGGGAAAAGCGATTCGGAACGGCTCGGCTATCTGGACAACGGGTTCGATGTGGTTTTCCGCGACGAAGGATTCGACATCCACCGCTATCGGGAACAAGTCGGCGAACTTGGACTTGCCCCGCTGACGGGCGAGTGGGCGCCGGACGGCAGAGGCACGTCGCCCGGCGAGGTGACGGCCGCCGATCCCCGGACGGAGTTGCTCGAATCTTTCCGCGGACACGCGGCGGCGGGCGAATGGCGACTTTTGCTCTCGCAGGAATCGCTGGGAGGCGCGGCGAAAATCGACAAATGGGGGCTGGAACTCGAACTCGATCCGATCGCGGGGCAAACGATGCATTTTTCGGACGGAGACCGGCTTCGGGCGGCGGGACCGGAGGTTTCAGTTGTATCCGATTTTTCGATGACGGGAAGTGTCACGTTCGACGGAAACGACAGGATCGAGTTGAACGGGGCTCTTCGCGGGAACGGCACCTTGAGGCGGGAAGGCGGCGGCGAACTGGTCTTGAGCGAGAACGCCGATTTTCTGGGGGAGATTGAGGTCACGAACGGTTCGCTGCGGATCGCGAACGGCTCGGGCAGCGCAACCGGCGCGGCAACGGTGCGGGTATCGGACAACGGTCTCCTTCTCGGAAACGGAATCATCGGCGGACCGGTGACGATTGAAAACGGCGGAATTCTCGCTCCCGGCAGCAGCCCCGGCACGTTGACCGTTGCTTCCGCTGAATGGGGTTCGGGCGGAATCTATGAGCTCGAGATGAAGCAAGCCGGGGGAACGGCCGGGCAGGATTTCGGCTGGGATCTGTTTGTCGTGGAGGAGACGCTGCTGGTGACCGCGACCGAGGCCGATCCATTCGTCATTTCGCTAGTTTCTCTGGGTCTGGACGACGCGCCCGGTGCCTTGGGCGATTTTAACCCGACCCAAACGGATCAATGGTTAATCGCGACGGCGGAAACGATCACCGGGTTCTCCCTGGGTTCGCTGGCTCTGGATATCGCTCCGTTTGAAACCTTCCATTTGCTTCCCGAAGGATGGGGGTTCGCACTCGCTTCCCACGATAACGATCTTTACCTGCAATACATACCCGAGCCACGCGCCTGGGGATTGTTCCTGGGCCTCGCCGGATTTGTGATGATCGTCCTGCGAAAGCGTTTGAGAAAAAGAGAATGAGCGTGACCGGCCTCCGCGCTTCGAAGAGGTTCCATCAATAGCGGGGCCGGTGTCGGTCGTCGGCGGACGCGACGATCCGGATCGGCGATTTTGTGGCGGAGGGAGCTGGCGGCGGCGGGGATGGGGCGGAGTGTTTTCTTCGGGTGGGTGGCGGTTGGATCGGCTTGTCGGGACGAATGCGAGCGATCAATGGACGCTTTCGTGGCCGATATGTCGGGCGGGAGTCCGACGGTCGTCAATCGCTGGGGGATAAAAATCACCGGGGTGGTCGCGATTCCGGAGCCGTCGACTTACGCGCTTTTGTTCGGGGCGGGCGACGGCTGAATGGAGTCGTCGCTTGTTTTTTGTTGGGGCGGGGACGGGAGTTTTATTTCGCTACGGGGTGAACGGGCTTTGAGAGCGGAGTGGGCGGGGAGGCGGCGAAATCGGGTGGGGGTGGAGGCTGGTTTTTCTTGTCATTTTCGCGGGGTTCTCCTGATTTTGTGCGATGAAGTATATTTTCCTGACTGGCGGCGTGGTTTCTTCTTTGGGCAAAGGCCTGACGGCTGCCGCTTTGGGAGCCCTTTTGGAGCACCGCGGCTTGTCGGTGAAGATTCAGAAATTCGACCCGTATCTGAATGTCGATCCGGGGACGATGAATCCGTTCGAGCACGGCGAGGTATATGTGCTGGACGATGGGGCGGAGACGGATCTGGATCTGGGGCATTACGAGCGGTTTACGTCGGGGAAATTGTCGCGGTTCAACAATCTGACTTCGGGGCAGATTTACGAGTCGGTGATCCAGAAGGAGCGGCGGGGGGATTATCTGGGGACGACGGTGCAGGTGATTCCGCATGTGACGAACGAGATCAAGGCGCGGATTTATGCTTCGGGGAAGGATGTCGATGTGTTGATCACGGAGATCGGCGGGACGACTGGGGACATTGAAGGATTGCCGTTTTTGGAGGCGATGCGGCAGTTCGCGTTGGAGGTGGGGCACCGGAATGTGCTTTTTATTCATGTGACGCTGGTGCCGTTTTTGAAGGCGGCGGGGGAGCTGAAGACGAAGCCGAGTCAGCAGAGTGTGGCGAAATTGCGGGAGATCGGGATTCAGCCGGATATTTTGATTTGCCGTTGCGAGCATCCGTTGACGCAGGATTTGCGGGAGAAGTTGAGTTTGTTTTGCAATATTCCGGTGAAGGCGGTGATCGAGGAGATGGATGTGGAGTGCTCGATTTACGAGTTGCCGGTGGAGTTGCAGAAGGAGGGGCTGGACGATCTGGTGGTGGAGCATTTGGGGTTGGACGCGCCGTTTCGGCCGATGAACGATTGGGAGGATGTTTTGCGGCGTTTGAAGGCGCCGAAACATCGGGTGCGGATCGGGGTGGTGGGGAAATATATCGAGCTGCAGGACGCGTATAAATCGGTTTACGAGTCGTTGACGCACGGGGGAATCGCCAACGATTGCGGGGTGGAGACGGTGCGGATCGACGCGGAGGATTTGGAGAAGGAGGGGGGCGAGGAATTGTTGCGGGGGTTGGACGGGATCGTGGTGCCGGGCGGTTTCGGGGATCGGGGGACGGAAGGGAAGATTTTCGCGGCGAAGTTTGCCCGGGAAAACGGGGTGCCGTATTTCGGGCTTTGTTTGGGGATGCAGATCGCGGTGATCGAGTTCGCGCGGAATGTGGCGGGGTTGACGCAGGCGAACAGCACGGAATTCGATCCGGATACGCCGGTGCCGGTGATCGATTTGATGCAGGAGCAGAAGGGTTTAGTGACGAAGGGCGGGAATATGCGGCTGGGCGGTTTCCGGTGTCGGCTGCGGGAAGGGACGAAGGCGGCGAAGGCGTATGGGGTGGAGGAGATTCGGGAGCGGCATCGTCACCGGTATGAGTTCAACAACGATTACATGCCGGCGCTGGAGGAGAAGGGGATGGTGTTTTCGGGGATCAATCCGGACCGGACGCTGGTGGAGATCGTGGAGGTGAAGGATCATCCGTGGTTCGTGGCGGTGCAGTTTCACCCGGAATTTCAGTCGAAACCCAATAAGGCGCATCCGTTGTTCGCGGCGTTTATTCGGGCAAGCCTTGGGGAAGTTAGAAGTTAGAAGTTAGAATTTAGAAGGTAAAAGGAAGAAGAGGGAAGTGAGAGGGGAGGCGCGGTGGAAGCGTGCGGTACTTTGGAGGTTTTTATGATTTTCGATTCGGGGAAGCTTTTGTTGATTGCGGGGCC
>CAZJCL010000038.1:0-14896 GCA_964544025.1 uncultured Opitutales bacterium
TCCGTTAGCAAAATATCTCCCAAGCTGTCTGTCCAGATAGCCAGTTCTCCTCCTCCGACATCGGAATTCGCTCCGCCTGAGTATCGACCCAATCCCGCGCCGACGCTATACAGCACATAGCTGTCGCTCTCCCGCCGATACATAAGCTCGTGTCTTGGCACAAATGGATCGCGAGGCAGCTTTACCAAAGATGGGGTTGGATGAGGTCATTGCTCATAATTCATATTGTATTGAACCTATAAGATCTGCGGTGAATAAGATTTGGCTAATCCTTGGCGCAAGAGAGGGAGACTGGAAAGGTTGGGATTTGGACTTCGGATCAAAATCGTCGAGTATGAGGCGGAGTCCCTTCTGCGTATGAAGTTCCTATTACCCAGGAAGCTGCAGGGGGCATTCATCTATGCTTATTTTCCCGATAGACTTCTATTTCATCTAACGGAAGAGTCCAGCACCCGTTCGCAGTGCCACCGAGAAGAATTAAATTCTTGTCACCGATTATGAGATGATAGGGCGGATCGCTTCGCCAACTTCCTGACGGAATGAACCCTGGCTGCTGCGATGGACTTGAAAGTCCTCTCGGTTCGGGCGGAGTGGTAAAAACAATCGGGATGACTTGTGGCGGTCCATCAATCCCTTCGATGTAAACGAGGTTCGCGTGTCGCCGATCCTTCATTTCAACCCGTGGACCGTTTTCACTGAAGCTGACCTCCAGATGTTCCTGAAAGATATAGATCCCTTCGCTGCCCATCGCCATCGCCGCATAGGGTTGAATGATCTCCGTTAAAGTGATCGGCGTGCTCCAGTAAGGTGTCCGATCCGGTCGTGGCAGCGTATTTGGCTGCAGCTCATAAAGTAGTCGTGGTTGCTCCATGCCATGAGGAAGAATCCACGCGCTTCGCCGGTCTCTCAAAAAAAAGAAGGTTGCCCGCGCTCCAGTTTCGGCCGATGTGAACCGCGGAAAAGAAAAAACCGCTTCCCAATCCTTTCCGTTCTCCTCATAGAGAGTGTCGTTCACGAAAATGCGGATTTTTGCTCCTTTGCCAGGGATGACTGCGGCATTCTGAAATTCCGGCAGCGCGTCCAATGACGAAACCGGCGGTCGCCGCCGGGTGCTGGCGAGTAGATTCATGGCCGATCCTTCCGGAAGAATTTCGGCGATGTTGTGTTTACTGGTCGTCAGCACGCGATCCCCGGCGCGAAAAAAACTTAGCGGACCCTCAAGTGGCAGTTCAAACCGCTCGACCCGAGTTTGCCCAAAGCGCCAGCGCATCGTGTCCCTGCGGCTCCGGTAGAGAAGGGAATCTCCGGCCACAACGAAAAGATTACGAGTATGACGTGGCGGAGTCGACTCCATCGTCATCCGTTGCAGCGTCCACTCCTCCTTCTTGAAATCGAAAGTCGCGAAAAGCCTCGTCCAAAAGCCAACCAAGGCACCACGGCGGCTCGGTTCAGAGTACATGAAAATAGCATGTACGATGTTGTCCGCCAGATAATAGGATTCCAGCCGCGTTTCTCCTCCGGACACGAGCCCGACGCTTTCCAGCGGCAATTCGAGAAAACGCTCGAGTCGAAGCGCCGCTGTTTCCGCCTTATCCGCGTCGGGCGCGGGAACGGCACGGTCTGGCGGCGGCGCGGAAACCGTGGCATTTCGTTCCTCCCGGCGGCGCAACAGCACATCGAAATATCGCTCTTTGGACGAGAGAAGACGAAGGGCGGCGGTGAGGCGCAAAGCTTCGTCCCCGGCGGCGCTTTTTCGTCTCGCTTCCAAAGTTGCTTTGTAATCGCGGATCAAGGGCCGCATTTGCGCGATTTGTTCCGGCTCCCAATCGTGATCGGGAAACGTCTTCCGAAACGTCTCCGCATTCATCGCTTCCTTGGCGCGAAGAGAAATCAACTGTTGGCGAAACGCTGCATCGCGCGCAAACCGATCCGCATGTTCGCGTCTTTCATCCGGAAGAGCGAAAATCCGGCGGGAAAGTTTGTGAATCTTGTTTTGCACCCTCTCCTTGGCCGGAGTCATTCGCCCGGAAGCCAACCTCCCGAACGAAGAAAGCGCAGCGGACAAATTCCGATCGGTCGCACCTTCGATGAGATAATTGTAACTTGCCTCCACCTCCGCGGCGAACGCGTCGAACGCCTTCTCCAATTCCTGATCGGTCGCGCGAGCCCCATAAGTATCGCGAACTGCGCCCTCTCTCGGTAGCCGCACCGTATCGCCCGCGTGAAAGATGTCTTGTAACTCCTCCTGCGTGGCACGACTCTTCGGGACCCACGGCGTCAGGGCGGAAGTGGCCACGGCCAGGATTCGTCCCTCCAACCTTCGTGGCGGGGCTTCGGACTCCGAAATACGATGGAGAAACTCGCTCCACAAGACCGGACCCCGGCTCGCGTCCCTGAGGTTCCACGCCGGCAGAAACGGATTCCAGGCATCGCGATCATGGAGAGAGCCGCGCATCGATGGATACCGTTTATCAGCGATCAATTGCTCCAACAGCGCCAACACGTCTTCCGGCTTTTCCTGCCAAAAATGTCCCCATTTGACTTTGCTCCCGAAAAGTTCCGTGCTCAGTGCCTCCGACGAGGATCCCATATTCCCGAGGAGATTCGCCAATGAACGGGCTAGCTCCCGCGTCTCGGCGAGTTCCTGCTTCCGCGATTCCTGCGCCGCCGGGAAAAAATGATAATGCTGCAACAGCATCGAAACGTCGGCGAGTGTTGCGACGCCAACCTTGAACCATTCGGCGGCCGGTTCCGGCTGTTCCAACTCAAAATTCTCGCTGAAGGTCCGGTAATAACGCATGGCCATGATCGCGTCCGCCAACAGATCGTCATCCGGAGGCGTCAAGCCATCCATGTAATGCCAGCTCCCGGACGATGTCCCATGCGTTCGGAGTCGGAATACATCGCTCGCTTTTGCCGGGGTGGGGGAGTATGCGCGCACTCGGGCCGCCGCTGCCTCGCTGCCGCGGATCCCCAGAGCCCAGGCCGCTTCCGAAGCTTCCTGCGCCTCCCGTTTCAGTCCCCATCGCAAACTCCAGCCGGCTTCACCGAGATACCGCTCTCCTTCCTCGCGAGGATTCCATTCGAAGGCGGGGGGAGAATCGAGCAGACTCTCCAAAATGACGCGGGCTAACTCATCGGCGACCTCCGAAATATCGTCGCGCGGTCCTCGCACTTCGACCGGCGTGACCTCCAGGCCGTCTGGCCGGAGCAGCCGCGCGGATATCGTGATTTCCGCATTGGAAAAACTCTGCCCGTCGATCGTCCCATCCAGTAAATAGCTCCCGCTCCAAAAGGGCGATTCATCGAACGAGATCGCTTTTTCTCCCGCCAAAAGTTCCATCCGCCGGCGTTCGAGCACGAATATCCGCGGCTCCGACGCGAGCCTCGATCCCAGCAAGAGCGTCAACATCCGGTCCGTCTTTGCAGACAGATTGGAAGCGAGGGCCGACCGCAAATTCAGAATCGAAACCGGAATCGCCTCTTTCTCCAGAACCTTCAACTTCGGCAACAGAGGTGTCCAATCGTTCTCAACCCGATTGATCCATTCCGTTCCGTCTGGAAATGGCCAAGGAATCCGGACCAGATCGAGAACTGCTCCGGGACGCACGGCGACCAGACGAAAATCCACAAAAGCCGATCCATTCTCCATAGACCGTTCCGCAAGAATCAATCCGTCCGCTCCCAGTAAATGTCCGAGTTGCAGGGCGGAGTTTTCCGAGCTCAGCGACAATCTTTGCTCGCCCAGAATCCGGTCGATTTCCTCCCGTTCCACAAACTCGGCGAAGTTCCTCCCGGAGAGCGACGCCAGAAGCAAATCCGACGCCTCTCGAGTCTCGTCGGATCCGATAATCGCCAGCATGATATCCGCTTCACCCTTGCCGGTAGTCGCGGCAAAAACCGTCAAAAGCGCGACCGCGATCGCACGAACGAACCTCAAACTTTTAATTCCCTCGATCATATGCCTCCCATTTACTTCATCCTCTCCTTCAGCAGGCGGACGACTTCATAATGTTCGTGGCGTTCCGCGATTTCCACGGCGCGTTCGCTCGTAAATCCTCTTTCGAGCAAAAACAGCACTGCCGATTCCGCGCCGCCCGCCGCCGCCGTGCAAAGCGCGTTGCAGTTCTCATACATGATATGATCCGGATTCGCGCCGTGCTCGAGCAGGAGGCGCATGATCTCCACCGAATCCGCCCGCGCCGCCTCCAGAAAAGCGGTCGTTCCGGTCGGACTGGATGCCGGAGAATTTCCGTGGCTTCGGCTCCTGAGCAGGCGATGCCCGTTCGGATCGGCTCCCCGTTCCAGCAACAGCTTCACTGTTTCGAGGTTGCCCGTCCGTGCTGCCGTGGCCAGCGGAACTTGATCTTGCGCGTGTTTCATCGGACTCACCAGATCGACGAACCCGCCGTGATCGAGAAACAGCCGGGCCATTTCCGGTCCGGAGAAAATCGCTGCCACCATTGGCGTGCTGCTCTGATTGCGAAAAAGATTCGGATCCGCGCCCGCTTCCAGAAGAAGATTCACCGCTTCCACATGGTTTCCCGCCGCCGCGAAAAACAGGATCGCCGTTCCGTGCCTGGTCACGCTGTTCACGTTCGCCCCCGCTTCGATCAAGATCCGGACCATCTCCGCGTTTCCGCCCTGGGCCGCGTGCGCAAGCGACGTCCAACCTTTCTCATCCCGTCCGTCGACCAACACGCCACGCCGCAACAACCGCTTCACTTCCGCGACGTCTCCCGCCGCGGCCGCGTTTATCAAATCGCGATCCATCGCCGCCTCCGCAGCCGATCGGGAAACCGCCGGCGTTTCCGCAGGCCGAACTCCGACGAACAAATTCTGCTGCGCCAACGGCAACGGCCGCATCACTCGCGCTCCGCTTCCCGACAAAAGCCGGCGCACCTCCTCCGTCTGCGCCACATGAAGCGCCGTCGTGCCGTCTTCCATCACATCCGGGTCGGCGCCGTGTTTAAGCAAAAGCGAAACCGCCGCCGCATGCCCGCCTCGCGCCGCCCGCATCAACGGAGTGAATCCTCCGGTCACGATATCCACCGGCATTCCGAGATCGATCATCCTTTCCAAAACCGCCAAATCCCCCCGATCCGCCGCCTGGAAAAACGCCCCTTCCCCCAAGAAGCTGGAATGGATCTGCTTTTGCCGGGCCAACCACGCTTCGTAATCAAAAAGCGATGGATGCCAAAAATGCTCCGGCGTCGCCCGTCGTTGCTCTTCCCATGTCGCCCGGTCGAGATTTTGCCGGGGATCGACATATTGCGCAGTTGGGGTGAATCCATTCTCCAACAGATACAGCGCCATCTCCGTTTGTCCCGAAAACACCGCGTCGCTCAGAGCGGTAGTGCCCTCCAGCAGGATAACGTTCGGATTTTCGCCCGCTTCGAGCAGCTCCTTCACCGCCTCGAAATCCTTGGCGCGAACCGCGAGCATCAACGGCGTGGGATGCGCGGCGATTTCCGGATCCGTCCGGATTTCCCGTCGCCGGACCGTCAAATCGATCCCCGCTTTCCGCGCCAATTCGTAAGCGCTTTCTCCCGACAAATTCCCCGCTCCAGCATCCGCCCCGGCCGCCAGCAAAACCGCCGCCGCATCCGCGTGCCGATGGCGAAGCGCGAACAACAACGCCGTGTCGCCGTAAATATCGAGCGCCTCCAAATCGGCTCCGGCGCGAATAAGAAGATCCACGAAATCCGCGTCGCCTTTCGCGGCCGCCTCCATCAGCGCCGTCCGTTCTTCCGAGAAAAGCGGAGCCGGAATTTGTCCATGCGCAACCGGAACGCTTCGACGACCCGCTTCCTCCGCGGCCGCCTCCGAAAGCTCTCTCTTCGCCGGTCCCCGAACAACCGCCACATCCTCCTCCCGCTCCCTAAACAATACAGTTGGCAAGCCACCGCGAAAATTCGCATCCGCGCCATGCTTCAAAAGCGCCTCCGCGATATCCGTCCGCGTTTTTTCCGCCGCGAGCAGCAACGGGAAAAACCTCTTGCGATACACCGCGTCCGGATTCGCGCCGGCTTGCAACAGCGTTTCCACGACCTCCAGCGATCCCGCATCCACCGCCGCCAAAAGCGCCGTCCAACCGTCCGCCGTCGCCCGGTTCACCTCCTCGCCCGCCCGCAACAAACGTTCCGTCTCCGTGACATCGCCTCTCCACGCAGCCCGAATCAACGGGAAAACTTCAACCGCGACACCGGCAACTCTCGGAGAACCGTCCGCCCGCTCGATCAGCGGCGACGCATCCATTTCGTAAAGGCGACCCGCCCCAATCCATAACCGCCCGGCTCCCGCCGCCATCGCCGTCACTTCGCCATCGAGCGGAGGCAGCGCGAAATTCCCGATCCATTCGCGCCTCGATTTGTCGAACAGAAGCAACCGCGTGCCCGGTCCCGATTCGCGCCGCTGCCCCTCCATCTCGTCCTCCACCGCCAGCCACAAAAAATCTCCATCGTGCGCCCAAGCGCGAATGTTTCCGGCCTGCGCAATGAAGTTGCCGCTGCCATCGCCGCGCGGATCGAAGAACGCGATCGCGCCGCCCCAGATCGTCCAGAACCCATCCTCCTCCGCCACCGCCTCCAGCTTCGCCGGCGCATTCGGCCGCGCCGCCCGCATCGGATCGACCGGAACGAATCCCGGCGCTTCCGGACCACGCGCCATCGGAATCTCGCGTCCCAACATTCGCCATTCTTCTCCCGCCGGATCGCGGAACGCGGAGATTTGACCTTCCGCCAAAATCCATCCATCGAGCGCCGCCACGGTCCGCACCGGCCCCATCGAAACCGGCGGCGGTTGGACCGGACCGAATTTGGGACGCTCGAAAGTCGCGGGAATCGCGACATCCAGCAACGTCTCCGCGCCATGCGGCAAACGGCTCAGCAATCCGGCACCATCGCCTCCGCCGCCGACCAGCAACTCCTCCCCGCTCCGCGCCAACGCAAGAACTTGAAAACTCCGCAACCCTTCCTCGCCCGTCCATTTTTTTACGTCGCCACCGCTGGCCGACACCCGCCAAAGCCCGTCGTGTTCCAAGCCGATCCAAAAACCGTCGCGATCGGAAACCACCGCCGTCACCGCCGAATGCGCGCCGATCTTCCGGCTGACGTTTTCCACTTCCCGCGTCGCCGGATCGTAACTCCAGAAATAGTGATTTCCTCCGGAATTCCGCCAACCATCCGGCGCGGGGAGCGGGATCCGCGAAGTCTCCGAAATCCACAAACGCCCCGATTCGAACTTCAACATTCCGAACCGGTGGACCGGTTGGGTTTGCAGCCGAAGGTTTCGCGAATTCTCCTCCCTGTCCCGCTGAAAATAAAGCAGCGGCCAAAACGGAATCTCCCGAACTTCCGCCACTTGGATCGGTTTTTCCGCGTCGCTTTCCGGAATCGCCGCGGGAGATCTCGTCACCGGTACCGGTCGCGCTCGAGCCGCCGCAGGATCGTTCGCCGGTTCAGTTGGCGAATCCGTTTCGGGCGTTACCGGATCCGGCGCGGAAAGAAATTCCATCGCGCGACCTTCGCGACCGAAACGTGCGTAAGCTCCGAGAATCTGCGCCGTCGCCGTTTCGAATTGCGTCTCATACGTGCTATGACGCCATTCGCGGTAAAACGCGTCGAAGTGCGGCCAAAGCGCCTCGGTCAAAACATAGAGCAAATGCGCGTCCTGGCTGAAACGGTTCTGCCAAATATCGATATACAAAAAGCGAAACAACTCCTCCGCCGTTTTCTGTTTCGCTTCCGGAAACTCATTCGCGATTTCGAAATACCGCGAAACCGCGTCGCGAAAAACCTCAGCCGCCCGCCGCGCCTGCAAATATTCCTCCCTCGGATCGAGCCCGCTCTTGCCATGGAGTGCGACCGCCAAATCCTGGATCGTCTGAATATGTTGCCGATGCGCGGCCAATCGTGGTGGAGCCTCCGCCGCGCTTTCCCGCCGCAAAGATTCCGCCGTTTCCGCCACTCGCTTCCAATGACCCCGACTCAGGGCGAGCGGCTCGAACGGATTGTGCCGCGCCCAAGCTTTCTCCATTCGCAGCTCCCGCGCCCGCGCATTGGCCGGATCGAAAAACAACGCCGTTTCCAGCAGCTTCAGTTGATAGCTGTAAAGATGACGACCGGCGGCGGAACGAATAAAGTCGGGATTGCGACCGATCCGCGTTCCCACCTCCTCAGCCCGCCGCAACAAATCCTCCGATACCGCCGCCCGCCGGTCCTCCGAAAAATCCGCTCCGCGCTGGCCGGCCTCCGTCGCGATTCGCGCCGCGATCTCCGCCGCCAACGCCGCCGCTTCTCCCACCGTCGAACGAAACCCGATCGTTTCCGGCTCCCCGATTCCGTTCCAAACCGAAATCGAAACCTCCAGCGGATTCCGGTTAAAATCCGCCTCCGCCTCGATCTCCCGAAACTCGCCCCACACGTAAAGATCGGCCACCTCCGCCCAGCGCCCGGGATTGGTCAACCCCAGCAACGCCAATTCCGCCTCCTCGCTCGCCTCCCGCGCCGCCGGAAACCGAAGCGCGTAAATCGTCGCGTCCGGCTTTTCCGCCTCCGCCTGAATCGCCGCCTGCAACCGCTCTTCCACAAAGGAAACCCGTGAGTGCGCACCGGTATTTTTGAAATAAAGCGGAGCGACAATCCGCCGTCCCTGTTGCGCCGCAACCCGATTTCCCGCCGTCGCCAAAGCTTCGCGAATCGCTTTGGCCACGTTTTCGGCGTCGCGCAAAATCCAGACGATCCGTCCCGAAAACGCCGGCGACGCCAGTTCGACGTTCGCCTGCGCCAGCAACTCCGCCCGCAACGGCTGCATCACCTGTAAATTGAGAACCGGTTTCGGCAAACCGTCCGTTCGGATTTCGGCGTAAACCAAAAAATCCGCCCCCAACCAACCGCCCGCGCGAATCGCCGTGGCGGCCGAGGTAAAACCGCCCGCGCTCAAACCGATTTCTTCAAGCGCCGCGTCGATCTCCCCGCGCTCAATCCAAACGAATCCCGAATCCGCCAAAAGCAGATTCTGCACCGTCGCCGAAAAATCCGCCGCAACGCCCCGATTCCGCTCCGGCGAATCGACCACCGAAAACGGCAAAACCGCCGCCATGCGCTCCCCCGAAACAGGAAGCGCCGCCGCCAAAAAAACGACCGCAAACCAAAGACCTCGAATCTTCCGTGCCGCAGAAAACAATGTATTCATCACGTAATAATCAGGTTCGTGGTCCCGCCTTTTCAGGCGGTCCCTCGCGCCCGCTTGCGCGAGCAAATCACCGCCTGAAGGCGGAACTACGAGCGGGCCAGCCAACTGTATTTACTTCGCCAGGATCGGTGCGAGGCGTTGGGCGAGTTTGGCGCCGGCGTTTTGGAGGGCGGTTTTCGCGGCGATGCTTTCGGACAAATCCACCGCGACTTCGGTCTCGCGATCCATGGCCAGAATTTTCCCGGTGCTTCGCTCGATCACTTTCACTTCCACCCGGGCGCGACACGAAACCAGATTTCCCCGGCGCATTCCGAACTCGCTGAACGCTTCGCCTTCGATGCGAACATCGGCCGAACCGTTCAGGATCTGAAAACCGGCTTGTCCCAGAATGAGTCCGATTTCCGTCTCCGCCGCCGGATCGACCACCGCGCGGTTCAAGTGCTGCTCGGGAATCGAAATCGAAACGCTCGGCAGATCGCGGCCAGCCAGTTGTTCGCGGAGTTTCGCGATGACGTCTTCCTTCGGCTCGGGTTTAACAACAAGCGTCGCCGCGCGACTGGAAAGCGTCGCCAGAACTTTTTCCGAAAGCGCGGCGGCGAGCGCGGTGGCGGATTCGTCGGACGGCGCGGAAACCATCTCGCCAAAAACACGGCTCGTTTCGGTGCTCATGATCCGGGCGACGGCGACGATTTCCTTGCCCGCGGTAAAAACGCGGCCGGAGATCAACACATTCGCGCCGGTGAGATGACCGACCTTCGCCGCCGACGCGGAACTCACCGTGCCGGAAAGTCCGAGTTCCTGTTCGCCGAGCAGTTTGTCGAGTTCGGCCCGTTCGACGAGCATCAGATTCTCCGCCATCGAAAGATGCACGTTCAGCAGCGTCGCCATTTGCTTTCCGAGATCGGCGAAACGCGCTTCCGGCGATTCGAAATCGAGCACGGCCACGGTCAGAAAATCGGCGGAAGTTTCATCGGTTTGCGCGGTCAACGAGGTCAAGGCGATCGTCAGGCCAGCCAGAAGGAGAAGGAGGTTTCGTTTCATAATTCGGATTCGGTCTTAGCGGAAGGGTTCGTATGTAGCGGTTTCACCAATTCGAAAAGCTGGAGAAACTTGGTTTGGTTTTCGGGATCGTCTTTCAAATTCTCGAAGATGGCAGCCGGCGCGGAAATGATCGCGCCGCGTTGCGGTCGTTGCAGGCTCGTCCAAAATCCGGCCGTTTCTTTCCGTTCGAGAAGCACCAGAACCTGCCCCGAACGCGGCTGGAAATCGGCGGCTCCGGATTCCCCGGCCAAGGCAAAAACCAAACCGTCGCCCGCCTTGGCCACCGATCCGGCGGTTTTCCATTCGACGCGACTTTCCGTCAAAAAGTCCTGAAAACCCGCGAGCTCGCGATTCCCGATCAGCCACAACGGAAGCTGCTCCGCAAATCTTCGCGCGTCCGCGAGCAGGTCCGCCGGAAACGCCAAGATCTCAATTTTGCCGATCCTCTTCCACGCCTCGCCGGAATCGCTCCGGGTGGAAATGAACAACAGGAAACTGGTTTTCGCGCGCACTTCCGGAATCGTTACGACGAATCGCCACGGCCGGATCACCGCGTTTTCAACCGGTCCCGGCACGCCGGAAATTTCCCGCTGCACCGGAATCGCAAGTTCAGTCGCGGATTGAAAAAGATCGGCCCGCAACTCCAGTTTCGCCGCGTCGATATCGACCAGATGAACTTCGATTTCGGCATCGCGCCCGGAAAAAACCACCACGGTTTCGCTCTCTTGCCAAGCGCCGATGAAGTGTCGCGGTTTCTCCTCCGCGTGAGCGGCCGGCAGAAGAGCGGCCAGCAAAAGCGATGGAAGCGAAACCCGCATCACGACGGACCTCCCGCGAAAGCCTGGATCGTGAAACCGGCGATTTCCGGCGAACGATTATTCGTCCAAACGAAGTCCGGACCGGCCAAAATCACCTGATCCTCTCCGGTCAGCAACACATCCAGCGCCAGCGTCGTTCCGTCCACTTCGGCGATGATCCGGCGACCGTTGAAAGTGAGAACCCGCGCCGTCCGCCCGCCCCGGCGAAACTCGACGACCACCGGACGATCCCGCTCGACCGTTTGCGGCGAAACCAGCACCTCCAAATCCTCCCCGTCGATCAAAATCCCCGCGAGCTGTCCGGGAAAAAGCCGCTCCACTTCGGCCAAAACCTGGAGTTGCGCGTCGAGCGACAAATCCGCCACGTCGCCGGAAATCTCCGCCGGCCGATTCGCCAGGAAAACCGACAACCCCGCCACCAAGGCAAACCCCGCCGCGATTCCGGCCGCCCATTTTCCGAATCGGAAAACCCGCCCCCGTTCGCCCGATTCCGGCGTCCGATTCCCGAGCGAATGATGCTCCGAAAACGCGGCCAACGACGCCCGGCGCGCCTCCCGCATCCGCGCCGGATCGGGTTCCGGGACATCCAGCTCACGCAAACGCTTTTCGAGATTGTCCGGATTCATCGGTCGTGCCTCCTGGTTTCCAGCGCCGGTGTTTCCAGCGTTTTTTTCAACATTTTCTTCGCGGAAAAAATGCGCCACGAAACGGTCGATTCCGCGCAACCGAGCACCGCCGCGGCTTCGGCGTGGTTCATCCCTTCGAAAGCGGTGAGAACGATCGCGCTTCGTTGCGCGGGCGGAAGTTGCTCCAATGCTTCGAGCAGACGTTCGCTCATCGGCGAAGGGCGCGTTTTCTCGGCCTCGATTTCTGCGGGCAAAGTTTCCGCGATGTGACGCCGGTTTTTGCGCCGGTAATCGCTGGCGGCGTTGACCGCGATCCGGTAGAGCCAGGTTCGAAAACTGGAATCGCCCCGGTAGCGCGAAAGCGAGCGCGCCGCTTTGACGAACGTATCCTGCGCCACGTCCTCCGCGTCCTCGCGTTGCCCGCACAAACGATATGCCAACCGGAAAATCATCGGATAATACAAGTCGAAGATCGCCCCGAAAGCCTCCGCCGCGCCCTCCTGCGCGAGACGCACCCACTCCTTTTCCTCGGAAGCCGTATTGTTTTCATCCATCGAGCGATTTGTAAGATTGGACGACAAGAAACGTGGAATCCTTTGGCCAAGACAAAAAATCCCAATCTTCCGCCATTCGGATGAATGCTGAAGGTGGGTGAAAATCAGACGCTCGGGAAGATATTTTTCTAAAGCTACTCCGGCATCTTCTCTGTCCCGCCGGGAAGACGGCCAATCTTTCTTCGGGCCGCGTCCTGTATCTCGGAGAGAAAGTTCCGATCCTCCAGCGAAAGCCGCGAAATCGGTACCGCAAATTCCTTCGAATCCGCGGACCGCTGGATGACGACCGCCCCATCCTCGATTCGCAAAAGTTGTCCTTGAAAGCTTCGTCCCTCTGGATCCCGCCATTCGCGCGCCGAACCGATAAAGGTCGGCCCTGGTTGATGGCGAACCGAATAAGCTTCCACCGAACCGATGACCGTCGCGTAATCGTCCGTATCGGTTCGATAACCGCCGGCGGAAATGGAAGCGGAGCCGTTGAACTTCCGCACCGGGATTTCCTCCACCGGATGTGAAATATTGGCGACAATCCGGTCTTTGCTCCAGAGCCTAACGGCCATTCCCCCTCTATCCAGGCCCGTATTATCAAATTCTATATGGTGATGATACCCATCGATCTGATAACCGTCGCCAAAGTCTTTGTTTTCTTTATATATCGCAAACTGACCGCTCTTTCCCCGGCGAACGTAGTTTCCGAACCGGATCTGATACATCGTATTCTCGCTGCTTAATTGAAAAATAGCCAAAGTAGGAGGTGATCCATCGATATCAAGTATACTGGCCGGAACCGACGTATCGATTCTCAGCCAAGCCTCGATTTGCCCTCCAATCTCGACAGATGAATCCCAATGGTCGGAAGTTATGGAAGTGATCTTCCCAAAAAAGAAAATGTCGTAGAATTGTTCTTGCGCTTGCCGATGCATCAGATGAAACGCAGCCACGAGAACCTCCTCCAGATGTCGCTGATCCCGGTCCGAAAGCGAATCGACAGGTAGAGAAACGATAGTTCCGTCCTCACTTCTTTGTATGGAAGCGGAATCGTCCACGGCTTCCACCAGATATCCTTGAATTTTCCCCTCTTCCTTGAGTTCCCACGTTCTCCCGAGTGCGGGAACCGGAGTTTCGTTTTGCGGCGACGCCATCTCGCCGAGCAAAGGAAACAGAAAAACTCCCGGCAGTCCGGTCAAGAGCAAGGCAACGAAGGGGAGGCGCGAAAACATGAACCCCAAAATGGACGACAGATCATCCGCAGACAAACCTTCAATGACCGGAACCGCCGAGATACCGGATGAAGTGTATCGAATGAAGGCGGCAAGGTTTGTGGCTTGTGGTTTGGCAAAACCGCAAACCGCAAATCTGCCCCGTCTATCTCATGCCGAAAGATGTGAAAAGTGTGCGTGAAGGAATTGGCGAGATAGGTTCTTGCCAGAGCGGCTCTGGCTCGCCACAACAGGCTGCATTTGCGGCGGTCGTTACGCTGAAAGCCTTCGAATCCAAACCAAAAATTTCATGAAAATCAAAACAGTCCTCATTAATTCCCGGATCCGGAGCGGCTCGCCTGCCGAGACCCCTGCAGAAATGGCCCGCGTCAATCTTTCCGAGCGATTCGCCGCAAGCCCATTGCGCAAGATTTTTCAAGCGGTAGTGCCGGTTTCGCTGTTGGTGGTCGCGCCGGTTTTATCCCATGCCCAGTCGATCAGCACGACCGGACTGGTCGATCATTTCGACCCGTCCAGCGGACTCAGCACGAATGGCGACGGCGCGGTCACCGGTTGGGTCAATCAGGCTGACAACAACCGCAGCGTCGGCACACCGGGGCGGCTGGAAACGAACTTGGTTCTTTCGGAGAATTTTCCCCCGATGATCCAGTTCAATAGCACGTATGCTGGATCGATCGATTCAAGCAGCGCATTGACCTATGCCTCCCCGGGATCCGCCGCCCTCGAGAGCGGCTACACCACCTTTCTCGTTTTCAACCTCACCTCGAACCTGAATAGTGGCCTTCAATACAAGCGATTGTGGCGTGGGGCGAACGACGCACAGGGTCTCTATTTCGACCGCGGTACCACCTCCGCTGTGATCAAGGCAAACCCTGTCGGGGCGGCGGATCGTCCGCGGAGCAACTACCTCGACACCTATGCCCTGAACGAAATCGCAATCCTCACCGCCAGGGTGACGCCCACCTCGCAGGAACTCTACTTCAACGGGCAGTTAGTCGATTCGAGGAGTGTCAGTGTGGCTTCGTACGCGATTGATAATGCCATTTTTGAAATCGGCAATGGGTTGGATGTCGGTCAGATCGGGCATGTGCTTGTTTATGACAACAGAGCAAGCATGGCGGACCTCAATCGGACGGGAGTCTATCTTGCCGGTCAGTATGGGACCAGTTGGGCGGTCATTCCCGAACCCTCGACGACGGCTCTGCTTCTGGGCCTAGGAGCGGTCGGGATGTTGATCATCACCAGGGTCCGCCGCCGGAACCGGACCTCCGTCTGATCGAGGGGGGGCGCATGGGGACGCGGTTTTTGCTGCGGAAATGAGGTGGTAGAGGAGACAGGTATGTGGTGAGAACACAACCGCCGATCGCTGGCACCCTGCCGGGGCGCGACGGTTTTTATTGGAATCCGGTGGTGTCGCTCGTTCCTCGCTCAACCACCGGCTA
>CAZJCL010000039.1:0-7572 GCA_964544025.1 uncultured Opitutales bacterium
GGTCATCAGGCAAGGCCTGATGCTACGGATTGGTGCTTGGCGTGCGGTTTAGGGGCAGAGGCGCTCCATTTTCCATGAACCGCTGGGCTCCAGCCGGTAGCGCAGGCGGTCGTGGAGGCGGCCGGAGCGGCCTTGCCAAAACTCGACGTTCGCTGGGGCGAGCCGAAATCCGCCCCAGTTTTCCGGGGTGGGGATTTCCTTTCCGCGAAACGCTTCTTCCACTTCCGCCTGCCGGGCTTCGAGTTCCGCGCGGCTCGCGATCGTTTCGCCCTGACGCGAAACATGCGCGCCGATTTGGCTTTCCCGCGGCCGGCTTTGGAAATACGTCTCCGATTCCGCGCGGCTCGTTTTAATAACTTCGCCGGAGATCCGAACCTGGCGTTCCAGTTCCGGCCAATAAAAAACGAGCGCCGCGCGGGGATTTTCGGCCAGTTGACGGCCTTTCGCGCTGAGATAATTGGTGAAGAAAACGAATCCGCGCTCGTCGAAGCCCTTCAGCAAAACGATCCGCGCCGCCGGCATTCCGTCCGGGCCGGCGGTGGCGAGCGTCATCGCGTTCGGTTCGATTAATTTCGCCGCCAGCGCCTGGTCGAACCAGATGCGAAACTGGCTCACCGGATCCGCCTGCATGTCGGCTTCCGATAATCCGTTGAGCGTGTAATTCCGGCGAAGATCGGCTAACGAAACCATAGCCCGATTTTCGCGAAATCCGTCGCCTCGGCAAGAAGCATCGCGATTCGCGCGAACCGGCGGAATCATCTTTCCGGGGGCGGGCGGTTCGCCGGTGAGAATTGTGTGTTCTCACCGGTAGTGCGATCCGGCGTTCCTCTATCGCGGGTGGACATAAAAGCAGGTATAGTCCCAGCTCGGGAAATCAGACGGCGGCAAATTTCAACGGGAAAACCGGGCAATGTCATGAAATTTTACGGTGGCGCGCGACGCGGATGGAGACGATTGGCTCGCGGCTTGAATGGCGCGCTGGCGGCGGCCGGGACCGCGCTTTTTCTTCCGGTTTCTCTCGGTGCCGAATCGACCGGTGGCGGGGGAGGTTCCATCACGTGGCAGCGCGGTTTTGGAGGGAATGCGCGGGAGGAGCGATCGATTCTGCAGCGGACGGAAGACGGCGGTTTTATTATCGCCATCAACTCCTTTTCCACGGTTTCGGGAAACAAGACGAGCGACCATTTCGGGGATCGGGATTTTTGGCTCGTTCGAACCGACGCGGCGGGTCGGGAGCTGTGGCAGGCGGCGTTCGGCGGCACGGGCACGGATACCGTGCTTTTCGTTCTGCAGACCGACGACGGCGGTTATTTGCTGGGTGGCTCGTCGAGTTCGCCTGTTTCCGGAAACAAGACCAGCCCCCAACGCGCATTCGGCTGGGAGAGCGATTTCTGGATCGTGAAAGTGAACGCGGAGGGCGAGAAGGAGTGGGATCGCTCGTTTGGCGGATCCGGAAGCGATAGTGTGCAAAATATTCAGAAGACCGCCGATGGGGGATATCTGCTGATCGGAAACTCCCGTTCGCCGATGTCGGGAAATCGCACGGTTCCGCAGAGCGGGATTTACGATGTTTGGGTGATAAAAATAGATGCGGGCGGAACCACACAATGGGAGAAAGCGTTCGGGGAACTGGACTATTCCTACATCGAGAGCGTTTCGCCGACCGACGCGGGCGGATTCGTTTTGGCCGGATTCACGTCGGTCGATATGTATTTCACTGGCTCGCAATTTTGGACGGTGGCCATCGATTCCGAAGGGGAAACGCTTTGGGAATCGACCTTCGGCGGAGGAGATTGGGACAAGCTTAGCACGATGGTTCCCACGGGGGACGGCGGGTTTCTTTTGGCGGGAAACACGAGGTCGTACGCCACGGGACGGGTGACTGGCGTGAAGATGGACGACGAGGATTTTTGGGTCGTGAAAATCGATTCCGACGGCGAGCGGGAATGGGACCGGGCTTTTGGCGGGAATAAACTCGAGCGGCTGCGAGCGGTCGTTCCAGCCCGGGATGGAGGTTTTCTTATCGCCGGAAATTCCTCGTCCGACAATTCCGGAAACAAGGAATCGCCGGGGTTTGGCGAGAGCGATTATTGGGTCGTGAAGATCGACGCTGACGGGGAAAAAGAGTGGGACCGGTCGTTCGGTGGAAACGATTTCGAATACCTGGACACCGCGATGGAGCGGGACGACGGCGGTTTTTTGATCGGAGGCAGCTCGCTCTCGTTTCCCTCGGGGAACAAGCAAAGCGAGCGATTCGGCACCTCTTATGTGGATGGTTGGATCGTTGCTGTCGACGCTGAGGGCCGGAAAGAATGGGAAAGATCCTTAGGCGGTAGCGAGGTCGAAATCGATGCGCGAATGGTGCCGGATGGCGTGGGCGGAGCGGTTGTGGCTTTCACCTCGGGAAGCGGGATATCCGGGAACAAGACCGTGATCGGATTCGGGGACTCGGATCTCTGGATGGTAAAGTTCGGGAACTTCGCGATTCCGGTGATCGTCACTCAGCCGGAAAATCAGGTGGTCGTGCCGGGGGCGACGGCGACTCTGCGTGTCGTCGCGGCCGGAACCGCGCCGCTGTCGTATCAATGGATGAAAGACGGATTCCCGCTGGAGGGCGAAATTTTCAACGCGTTGATCATCGAGAATTTTCAGGCCGCAGACGAGGGCCATTACACGGTTTCCGTTTCCAACATCGCCGGCACCGCCGTCAGCAATCCGGCGGAGTTGACGCTCACCGTTCCGCTCGCCGAAGCTTTGGACGCGCCGGATCTTACGTGGACCACGTCGGAGGGAAACAGCTGGTTTGGCCAGAAGGAAATTTCCTACGACGGCGAGAGCGCCGTCCGAAGCGGACCTTTCGGGGCCGGCGAGGCGAACTGGATTGAAACGATGGTCGAGGGCCCGGGAGCGGTTAGTTTCAGGTGGCGCGTGGCCGCGGTCAGCCCGCTTGCGGAGCTTGTTTTTTCGGTCAATGGCGAGCGGCGGGCGAGCATTTCGGACGATCTGGGTTGGCGGCTGGAGAGACATTCGCTGGCGGCCGGAACGCACACGTTGCGCTGGTCGTATCAACCGATCGACGGAATTCCGGTGCCGGAGGGGCGCGGCTGGCTGGACCGGGTGGCGTTTGCCTTTGGAAACGGAGGAAGGATCGAAATTTCGGAATCCATCGGCGACGCGACGGACCGACTTCTTGCGTTCGGGAAACACGAGGGACCGGATCCGGCGCGGGCGACGGTTTCGATTCGAAATACGGATCCGGAAAACGATTTGGTGATCGACCGGATTTCGCTGCGAATTCTTCCGAGCGAAAATTCGTCCGTTCAGATCAGCGGAATCCCGGAGGAAATCGCGGGATCGCGAAAACCGGTTGTCGCTTCGTCGGACGACGGCAATTTTCCTCTGCGGCGGCGGGAGGCGGATTGGGAAAGGCCGCACGATCCGTCGACAATTTTGGTCCGGTTCAAAGAGGAGAGCGGGGTGGCGCGCCGGATGTCGGCGCATTCGGCGGCGGGAGGACGGGTTGTCCGGCGGATGGAGCGCGTTCCGCTCGACGTGGTGGAAGTTCCGGTGGGCGCGGACCTTCGGCAACTGATCGAAGAATACGAGGCCGATCCTTCCGTAGTTTTCGCGGAGCCAAATTACGTCATTACCCCGGACGATTTCGCGCCGGATCCGCTTTTCTCCGAGCTTTGGGCGCTGAATAATGCCGGTCGCGACGGGGGGATTTCGGGGAGCGATATCGGGGCTTTGCGGGCTTGGGAACTGACGGAGGGATCGGAGGAAATCGTCGTCGCGGTGATCGATACCGGCGTCGATTACACGCATCCGGATCTGGCGGAAAACATGTGGGTGAATCCGTCGCCGCAATTTGGCGACATCCACGGCGCTTCCTGGACCAGCGGCCACGGAACGGTTTCCGATGGAGATCCGATGGACTCGGAAAGCCACGGAACGCATGTGGCCGGGACGATCGGCGCGATCGCGGGAAACGGCCAAGGCATCGCGGGCGTGAGTCCGCGGGTGCGGATTATGGCGTTGAAATTCATGAAGCCCGGCCGCGATGGAACCAGCGGTTACACGGCGGACGCGATCGCCGCGCTCGAATACGCGGTCGCGAACGGGGCTCATATTTCCAACCACTCCTGGGGGGCCGAGGGCAACAGCCATTCGCTTCACAGTGCGATCGATTGGGCGGGTTACGCCAATCATCTCGTGGTAGCGTCGGCGGGCAACGAGGCCCGATCGGTCGATCATAATCCGCAATATCCCGCCGGTTACTCGCTGCCGAACATCATTTCCGTCGCCAGCAGCGATCGTCGCGATGGCCTCTCGCGATTCAGCAACTACGGCGCCGGTACCGTTCACTTGGCGGCGCCCGGAAGCGGGATCATGAGCACGGTTCCGGACGGCGATTACCGCGAGCAATCCGGCACTTCGATGGCGGCTCCTCACGTGACCGGAGCGGCGGCTTTGTTGTTTTCCCTCAAACCGGAGGCGGATTACACGGCGGTGCGGAAAGCGATTTTGGAGGGGGTGACGCCGGTTCCCGCTCTGGAGGGATTGCTCGCGTCCGGCGGGCGGTTGAACGCGCACGGAGCGTTGCTGCGGTTTCAGGAATCGCTGGAATTCGCGCTCTCGGGTTTGCCGGAATTTCCCCTCGTCATTTCTCCGGGAGAAAACGTCGATTTCGAAGTCGTTTATCAGCCGACGGCTCCCGGCAGCCATGAAGCGACAGTGTTTATCGCAAGCTCGGCCGCAGACGAACCGGTCGCGGAAATCGCGCTCAGCGGGCAGTTCGGGTTTACGCTGGCGGAAGCGCTCGGTCCGCCCGGGTGGATTTGGAAAACTGGTGGGAACTCTGGTTGGGGCGTTCAACATTTCCAGTCGGACTATTTTCCGAGCGCCGTCAGCGGAAGCATTTTTCACAATCAGGAAAGCTGGCTGGAGACCGTGGTGGACGGACCGGTCACGCTGAGTTTCTGGTGGAAAGTTTCTTCCGAGCATAGCTACGACTGGCTGGAATTTTGGGTGAATGGGACTTTGCGCGGACGGATTACGGGCGACGCGGAATGGCACGAGAAACAGCACGAGTTGTCTGAGGGAACGAATATCGTCCGATGGCGCTACGTGAAAGACGTGAACACTTCGCGCGGCCGCGACCGGGGATGGGTGGCGCTGGTGGGATTAAATCCGTCTTGGCCGGCGGCGTTTGCCGTCTGGGCGGACCGGTTAAATCTGCCTCTGATCCGACGCGGCGCTCTCGACCGGTTCGGCCCTCTCGGCATGACGAACCTCGCGGCGTTCGCGATGGGCCTCGATCCGCGCACCGCCACCCACGCGGATCTTCCGCGATTGAAACGCTCGGAAACTCCCGGCGGAATCGAGCTGCATTACCGGCGCAACGTGGCCGCCGATGGCGTGGCGTTTGTTTTCGAAAGCGCGGAAAGCCTCGCCTCCTGGCAACAGGTAGTGCCGCAGGAAGATTGGGTGACGTGGGAAATGGATGGCGTGCAATTCCGCACGGCCCGCTTCTCGGTCGGCGAAGCGGAACGTCTTTTCCTGCGGTTGCGGTTTCACTTCCTCTCCGAATCGCCGACCCAATAGAATCGGATCCTCATTCGCGCTCGATGAACCGCCTCGACACCGGCCGCCGACCGCATAGTCTTGAGCGACATGGAGAACCGCTTCTATACCGCTTTCGACACCGAAAATTTGGACGGTCCCCGCGATTCCGATTTCCGCACCCCATTTCAAGCCGACCGCGATCGCATCCTTTACACGACCGCATTTCGACGGCTGCAAAACAAGACGCAGGTTTTCCTCGCCGGCGAATACGATTTCTACCGCACCCGGCTGACCCACTCGCTGGAAGTCGCCCAGATCGGGCGCTCGATTTGCCGTTACCTGTTGCACCGGGGCGAGTTTTTAACGCCCGATTTTTTCGTCGACGCCGATTTGGTCGAAGCGATTTGCCTGACGCACGATCTCGGCCATCCGCCCTTCGGCCACGCGGGCGAGCGCGCGCTCAATCGTTTGATGGCCAAGCACGGCGGTTTTGAGGGTAACGCGCAGACGCTTCGCATCGTCACGGAAACGATTTATTCCGGTCGCGGCCGCAACAAGGGGATGAATCCGACCCGCGCTTTTCTCGATGGAATCTTGAAATACAAGAGTCTCCACCGCGAGTTCGACAACCCGCTCAACCATTTCATTTACGACGAGCAAACCCGGTTTCTCGAGTTCGTCTGGAACGGAAACGACGGATTCGCCGCGCTCGCCGCCGGAGACGAACGCAACTATTTCCGCAGCATCGAGTGCCAGATCATGGATTGGTCCGACGACACCGCGTATTCGCTGAACGACATTGTCGACGGCGTTCGCGCCGGTTTTATCACGCCGGAAAAAATCGAAAATTGGGCCGGCGAGCAACCGCTTAACGAACGCGAAACCGCGTATATCGAACAACTGTTGATCGTCATTCGCGACGACGGCATCGAAGCCCGTTTCGGCAGTAAAATCGGGAAATTCCTGCAAGGCTGTCGCCTCCGGCCGCGCGCCGAGAACTTCATGAGCCCCCAGACGAATCGCTACCGTTTCGAACTCGCGATCGACGAAGAGGTGAGGGAAGAGGCGGACCTTTATTCGCGACTCGCCAACGACATCGTGTTTCTCTCCCCGCAACTCCAGCACCTCGAATACAAAGGGAATTTTCTTCTCCGCCGGATGTTCGCCGCGCTGGTCGACGCGGTCCAAAGCGAGACCAACGGCCACGGAATCGATTTCCTGCCGACCGAACTTTCCCGGAATCTCAAAGACATTCCCAACGAGCGCGCCTGTATGCGTCTCCTCTGTGATTTCCTTTCCGGAATGACCGACGGATACGCGATCCGCTTTTACAAACGCCTTTTCAGTCCCGATGTCGGTTTGATGAACGAGACCGGCGCGATCTGATCTCTATTCGCCAAACAGCGTCGGCTGATCCGCGCCGCCAAGGTGTTTCAAACCGACCGCTTCATAACCGCGTGCGGTCAGAACCCGGCCCTGCGGCGTCCGTTGGAGGTAACCTTCCTGAATCAAGAACGGTTCGTGAACCTCTTCCAGTGTTTCCGTTTCCTCTCCGACCGCGACGGCCACCGTTCCAAGACCGACCGGCCCGCCACGGTAATTTTGGGCGATGATGCGCAAAATGCGTTTATCCATTTCGTCCAATCCGCGAGCGTCAATCTCCAGCAATTCCAGCGCCGCCGCTGCCACCGGTTGCGTGATTTTTCCCGAAGCGCGTTCCTCGGCGAAATCGCGGACGAAATGGATCAAATTGTTGACGATGCGCGGAGTTCCCCGGGCGCGGGAAGCGATTTCCTTCGCCCCGGGCGTGTCGATTTCCACGCCCAAAAGCTGACAGGTGCGGAGGATAATTTTCAGCAAATCCTCCTTGTTGTAATAATCCAGCCGCGTTTGAAGCGTGAACCGGCTCCGCAACGGCGCCGTTAGCAACCCGCTCCGCGTCGTCGCCCCGACCAGCGTGAATCGCGGAATCGTCAGCCGCACGCTCCGCGCGTTCGGCCCTTGATC
>CAZJCL010000039.1:7672-14855 GCA_964544025.1 uncultured Opitutales bacterium
CGTTGTCCGGTAAAATCGCTGAAACCGGTCGGACGCAGCGCCGCCTCCACCGCGTTCGGGGGAGCGGACAGAACATCCTGAAAATAATTCGCTTTGCCCGGTTCGCTCATTCCCGCCGTTCCTACGCCAGGACTTCGTCCAGGTATTGCCGCGGCATTTCGCTTTGCGGCATCCGGGTGATGTCCGCCCCGAGCTGACGGAGTTTCTCGTCGATCTTCTCGTAACCGCGGTCGATATGATAAATCCGTTGCACCCACGTTTCGCCCTCGGCGGCCAATCCCGCCAAAAACAGCGCCGCGCTAGCCCGCAAATCCGAGGCCATCACCGGCGCGCCCGACAACGCGGAAACTCCTTTGATAATCGCGCTCGCTCCTTCCATCGCGATATCCGCGCCCATTCGTTGCAACTCCGGCACGTGCATAAACCGATGCGGATAAATTTTTTCCGTAACAATGCTCAAGCCGGGAGTAATCGCCATCAACGCGCAAATCTGCGCCTGCAAATCCGTTGCGAATCCGGGGTGGGGAAGCGTGATCACGTCGACCGGCGAAATTTCGGTGTTGCTCATGTTGACGCGGATCGCGTCGCCGCCGTTGCGTTCAATCCGCAAACCGGCTTCCTCCAGCTTGTCGAAAAACGAGGTCAAATGGTCGAACCGCGCCCCTTGGATCGTGATATCGCCGCGCGTCATCGCCGCGCCGATCACGAAAGTTCCCGCTTCGATCCGGTCCGGAATGATCCCGTAGGTGCAACCGTGCAAACGCTCCACTCCCTCGACCACCAGCGCGTGGCTTCCGATTCCCTCGATTTTCGCGCCCATCGCGACCAGCATGTGGCAAAGGTCGACGATTTCCGGCTCGCACGCGGCGCTGTCGATTCGCGTGATTCCGGGTGTCAAAGTCGCCGCCATCAAAATGTTGGCCGTTCCCAAAACCGTGCTGCCGTGCCGTCCGCCAAGGAAAACATCGCCGCCGCGCAGGCCGCTGCCGTCCATCTTGACGTAGCCTTCCTCGATTTCGATTTCGCAGCCCATTTTGGCGAAACCTTTGAGGTGCAGGTCGATGGGACGCGGGCCAATCACGCAACCGCCCGGAAGGGAAGTCGTCGATTTCTTCAACCGGCCGACCAAGGGTCCCATCAGGCAGACCGACGCGCGCATTTTGCGCATCAAATCGTAGGGGGCAACGGAAGCGATCTCGCGTGCCTCAATCCGCCAGCTGTGCGGATCGAGCTGTTCCACTTTCGCTCCCAAATAAGCGAGCAATTCGCCCATGAACCGGATGTCGCTCAGATCCGGAACATTTTGAATAATGCACGGCTCCTCCGTCAAAAGAGTGGCCGCAAAAATGGGTAAAGCGGCGTTTTTCGCGCCGCTGATTTCGACAGTTCCTCGGAGAGGATTGCCTCCCCTGATGCGCACAACGTCCATAAGTTGAGGTCAGGAGAGACAATCCGAGGAAACGTGTCAATCACCCGGACGCCATTCGTCGCCGGAGTTCGGACGATTTCTTTCCGGCGGCCGGTTCCGGGGTCCGTCGCGACGGTCGCGATCACCGCCGCCGCCGTTGCCGTTGCCGTTGCGCGGACGGCGTTGTCGGCTGCCCCGGTTTTGTCCGCCCCCGCCGCCACCACCTTCGCGGTTTCCACGCGGTTCGCGGCGCTCGCGATCCTGCGGACGGGTCGGACGGGTCACCTGCGGCGGTTCTTCAACCCCGCCAAAGAAGTTTTTCACCCAGCCAACAATCTTGGTGATCGGGGAAGCGACTTCCTCTTCCTGTTGCGCGGGCGGCGGCGGTTGGCGATTTCCGCCTTGGGGGCGGTCGCCCCGGTCGCGCTGCGGACGGTCGTTCCGCGGTCCGCGCTGTCCGCCGCGTTGTCCGCGACCGCGATTCCGCGAATCCCGGTCGCCGCGAGGCTGACGCGGTTGGCGTGGGTCACGTTCGCCGCGAGGTTCGCGCTCGTCGCGCGGTTCCCGCGGTTCTCTCGGCTCGCGAGGTTCCCGCTGATCGCGCGGCTCGCGTTGTTCCCGCGGTTCGCGCTCTTCCCGCGGCTGGCGGTCTTGGCGCGGACGCCGGTTGGCCTGCGATTCTGCGGACGGGTCTTCGCCTTCGCGAGGTTCGCGATTTCCGCGACGAGGCCCGCGTGAGCGTCCTCGCGGCGGGCGCGATTCATTTTCGGAGTCAAACGCGCGTGCCGGCTCGTTTTCCTCGCTTGGTCGATGACCCCGGTGACGCGGAGCCCGCTCTTCCCGTTCCGGCCGATCCTCGCGCTCCGGGCGTTCTTCCCGTTCTTCGCGTGGTTCACGGTCTTCGCGCCGTTGGCGCGGTTCGCGCATTTCGGGCTGCACTTGAGGTGCCGGTTCGTTTTCGGTGTCGGGTCCGGATGAGCGGACCGCTTCCTCTTCCGTCTCGTCGGTTTGCGGCGCGCGGCTGCCTCTGCGGCGGTTCCGGCGCGGATCGCCGCCATCCGAAGCGCGGGAAGGCGAGAAATATTCTTCTCGCGCTTCCGGTTCGGGAGCGGCTGTCGGTTTCGGAGCGACCACACCCGCTTCGGGCACCATGGCACCGGGCGAGGAGGGGAGGGGAGGATTGACCCGCTTGGGGCGCCTGCGGGAGGGAGGCGATCTTCTTTCCGCGCGTTGGGCGGAGGCGCCGGTATTTTCCTGCGAAGATCTGTTCTCCGAGGATTCCTGCGGCTTATTTTCGTTAGTATCTTCCATTACTGTTTGTGATTGGGTCCTTTTGGCGGACCTGGGCCTATGTTTGGGTGCCGGTGCGGAAGCTTTGGAGGATGCTGGAAACGCATGCTCGCCGGCCGCCATGGCTGGCGGGTTCGAAGGGATTCGCCAATTAGCCGAATCGCTCCGGGCTCACGGCCTATTATAGACGGGAGCCTGCACCACACCGTGATAATTTCGTCGAGAGTATTTGAACCAGTGCTTCGTTTGGCGCGACCGGGAGCAAGCCTTGTTCGGCGGCCTGCTCTGACTCTGCGGCGAAATCAACCTACCGGTTATCCGGTGATATTCAAACCACCGCTCCTTCAATTACAATCACTAAAACAAGGCGCGGCGAATCGGTTTTTAAACGCGCGCCGTCGGGCGCGCCCGAAACTTCACATCGCCTCGGCCGGCTGTTGCAATACTTTCTCGATGAATTGCCGGCAGGTTTCTTCCTGTTCTTCAATCGATTCCACCAGCTTGAATTGCGTGCGGCAACGGTCGAGGTTTTGCCCTTCGCGATGGATTTTGAAGTAGCTGTCTCCGGACAAATAATCCGTGAGAAACCGGATGCCGATTTCGAAGCTGATCAATTTTCCCGCGAATGGAAGCAGTTCGATTTCCAAGGGATTCAGAAAGTCGGCGGCGCTGGAAAGATAGCCTTTAGCCAGGGCTTCGAACATATCTTTCTGCATGTAAACCTTCGACAAATCGCGTTCATCCTCCGCCGCCGGACTCGTCGCGGAACGCACCAGATCGCCGAAATCGTAAAGCGCCAGCCCCGGCATCACCGTATCGAGATCGATCGCGCAAAGGCCTTCGCCGGTGTCGATGTCGAGAAGGACGTTGTTCAGCTTGGTGTCGTTGTGGGTGATCCGCTCCGGAATTTTTCCTTCCGCCTGTAAATCCAGCAAAACGGAACACATTTCCGCGCGCTTGAGGGCGAACTGGATTTCGTGCCGCGCTGTTTTTGCCCGGTTGTGGGGATCGGCCGCGATCGCTTTTTGCAAAGCCTCGAAGCGTTTCGGCGTGTGGTGGAAGTCGGGAATCGTCTCGTGAAGCCGCGCGCCGCCCAGATCCGATACCTGTTTCTGAAAAAAGCCAAAAGCCCGCGCCGCCTCGAAAGCCTGCTTCGGCGATTCAATGACATCGTAGGTGGTAGCCCGCTCGATAAACACGCAGGTCCGCCAATAATTTCCGCTGGTTTCCTGACAGTAAAACATCCCCTCGCGCGTCGGCACCAGACTCAAGCAGCGGCGGGAACGGTCGGGAACTTGCGCCTCGTGAAGTCCGCGCCAGATGTGCTCGGTGACCCGCCGGAAGTTTTCCATTAACGTCCGCGGATTCTTGAAAACCAGGTGGTTGATCCGCTGGTGCAGGTAACGAATGCGCGCTCCTCCCTGATCGTAGGTGGCGACGTAGCTGTCGTTGATGTGCCCGTTTCCGAACGGTTCCGCGTCGATGAACTCGCCGAAAATTTGGAACTGCTCGCTGATCTGGCGAAGGTTGAGGGGTGGGCGTCTCTGCATAAAACGGATTTGTTGGACTAATTTAAAATGATGTTCCCTGCGCCTGCTTTCTCAAGAATTTTGCGTCCCGATCTACTCTCAGCAAAGGGAGATCTGTCAAACACCGATCCAGCGAAAATCATCCGGCTTATTGGAACCGGGAAATTCCAAGCCGCAAGCCGTCACGCGGATTCTCCCGCATTTTTTTCGTACCACTCCTGAAACCGCGCGATTCCCTCGGGAAACGCGGTGAGCGGCGCATAATCGAGCAGCTTTCGCGCCTTCTTGATTCGCGCCCACGTCCGCGGAACATCTCCCGGCTGATCGCCCAGCCGCTTCAGGTTGGCGGGTTTGCCGACCGCTTTTTCGATCGCTTCGACCATTTCCGAGAGCGTCACCGTGGCGTCGTTGCCCAGATTGAAAATTTCGTAATCGCTGGCGGAGTAACGGATAGCGCCCAGAATGCCATTCACGGTATCGCTCACGAAAGTGTAATCCCGGCTCGTGGAACCATCGCCGAAAAACGGCACCGGTTTCTCCTCCGATATCAGCCGCGTGAACTTGTGAATCGCCAAATCGGGCCTTTGCCTCGGTCCGTAGACGGTGAAAAAGCGCAACGCCAGGAAGCGAATTCCGTAGAGGTGGCTGTAAACATGCCCCAGCAATTCGCCGCTCATCTTGGTGCTGGCGTACGGGCTGATCGGGCGCAAAACCAGCTCGTCCTCGCTCCACGGCACGTTCGGATTCACCCCGTAAACGCTGGAGGAACTGGCGAAAATGAACTGCGGCGTTTTCCATTCCTTGGCCAGCTCCAGCAAATTCTGCGTTCCCCGCACATTCGTTTCCTGATAACCGACCGGATCCTCGATCGACGGACGCACCCCCGCCTTCGCCGCCAGATGCACGATGCAATCGAAATCCCCCGGTAATTCCTCCCGCATAGCGTCCAAATCCCGGATGTCGATCCGGTGCAGGCGGTAATTGTCGTGCTTCAGGTGCTCGGCGACGTTGTTCTCCTTGATCGCCGGATCGTAAAACGGATCGAAATTATCGACCACCGCCACCCGATGGCCCTCCGCCAACAGCCGATCCACCAAATGACTCCCAATAAACCCCGCCCCGCCTGTCACTAAAATCTTCATAATCGCGATCCGATCGTCCGAAATGGTATCGGCGAACCATCCCCTTCTTCTACAGGAAGGAAGGAGCGCATGAAAAGGCTTCTCTTCGTTTTTTTGACCGGAACGAATCTCGCGCCGAAGGCATGTAGCCATGGCATGTAGCGATGAAGCCCAAGCTTCATCGACCCACGGCGTAAAGACGGTTTTTTGAACACGAAGGTAGCGAAGGAAGCAAAGGGAAGAGGATGCTTGGGATTGGAAGAAAACGTTCAACGTTCAACTTCGAAGGAGGAAAGCAGAAAGGGAGATCGAATCTTTGTGGAAAGATCCGCTACGGGATTGTAGCGATGAAGCCCAAGCTTCATCGACTCGGCACGCGAAGATTCTGAACCGCAAAGGGCGCAAAGGAGGCTAAGATCGGTGGTCAAGAGCGCGAAAAAAAACGCAGGGTAGGCATCCTTGCCTGTTCTTCACGCTGGAAGCGTGAACTACGATTGGGCGTAAAGAACGGTTTTTGACACGGAGGGAGCGAAGGACGCGAAGAAGAGGGGCTTGAACGGAGGAATCGAATCTTTGTGGAAAGATTCGCTACGAGGATTGTAGCGATGACGCCAAGCTTCATCGACCACCTGAAGAACAGGGAAAGTTAAGCGCGAGGGCGCAAAGGACGCTAAGATCGGTGGTCAAGAGCGCGAAAAAACGTAGGATAGGCATCCTTGCCTGTTCTTCACGCTGGAAGCGTGAACTACGGTTTTTGATACGACGGTAACGGAGGACGCAGAGGAAAAAGAGATTGAACGGAGGGATCGAATCTTTGCGGAAAGATTCGCTACGGGGATTGTAGCGATGAAGCCCAAGCTTCATCGACCCGGCACGCGAAGATTTTGAACCGCAAAGGGCGCGAAGATCGCGAAGGAAGAGGAAGAGATTGGTGCGAAAATTGTGTTTATCCGCGCTGTCCGTGGTTAGAAATTCCGGAGGTGGAAAGGTTGACCACGGATCGGATTCTCGCGGAATAACGGAAGCCGGAGCCGTCGAATTTTTTGTGGAAAGATTCGCTACAGGGGCATTTGTTATGAAGAAAGGTTTGATGAAGATTCGTAAGGCAGTGATTCCGGCGGCGGGTTTGGGGACGCGGTTTTTGCCGTTCACGAAAGCGGTGCCCAAGGAAATGCTGCCGATCATCGATAAGCCGGCAATTCATTATGTGGTGGAGGAGGCGGTGCGCTCGGGGATCGAGCGGATTTTGATCGTGACGAGCCGGGGGAAGGAAGCGATCGGGAATTATTTCGATCGGAATCCGGAACTGGAGCGTCATCTGGAGGGTCGCGAGGAGGCGGAGGCTTTGGCGGAGCTGGATCGGCTGATCGATTCGGTGGAAATCCACACGGTCAGGCAGCGCGATTTGGACGGTTTGGGCGGCGCGGTGGCGGCGGCGCGATCTTTTGTGGGGGATGAGTCGTTCGCGCTGCTTTTGCCGGATACGGTGATCGATGGTCCGACGCCGGCGTTGGGGCAATTGATCGAGTGCCGCAACCGGTTTGGCGGCGGGGTGATCGGGTTGACCGAGGTTCGGCCGGATCAAACGCGGAAATACGGAATCGCGGCGGGCGAGGAGATCGGGCCGGGGGTGTTGCGGTTGGAGGAATTGGTGGAAAAACCGGCGGCGGGTTTCGCGCCCTCGAATTTGGCGATCGCTTGCCGATATGTTTTGCCGGCCCGGATTTTCGATTTCCTCGCGCGCGGGGAGAATTCGAGCGGCGAGCGGCATTTGACAAATGCGCTGGATCAGCTGCGCCGGGAGGAGGGTTTGTTCGGATTGAGGCTGCAGGGCA
>CAZJCL010000040.1:0-14765 GCA_964544025.1 uncultured Opitutales bacterium
AAAAACCCAGAGCACAAGCCATTCGTGTGAATTAGTGTCCATTAGTGGTTAAACCCGAGCCCAAGCCACCACCCAAATCCATCGACCTCCCCACCCCCAATCCAAAATCCGCAATCCAAAATCCAAAATTCAAAATTCACAAAAGTTCCTTCCGCAAATCCCCCGCCGACTTCGGCGACAACAACCCCGGCGCCACATCGAAAACCGTCTTCGCCCCCACGTCCCCCGACCGGTTCAACCGAAACGCCGCCCGCGCGTACGCCACCAAAACGCTCGCCGTAAACTCCGGATTGCTCTCCAGCCGCAACGCGTATTCGATCGTCTGCGACCGCGCTCCCCCGGTCTTCCCGCTCCGGATCACAAACCCGCCATGCGGCATCTCCCCGTGATCCCGCGCCAACTCCTCCGCCGAAATGAAGTTCACCGTCGTATCATAATCCGCGAAATAATCCGGCATCGACACGATCGCCCGCTCCACCTCCGCCGCGTCCGCCCCCTCCTCCAACACCACAAAACACTCCCGCGTATGCTTCTCCCGCGTCGAAAGCTCCGGCATCTCCCCGCTCCGCACCCGCTCCACCGCCTCCGCCGACGGAATCGTATATTGCACGCCCCCCTTCACCCCCGGCACCCGCCGGATCGCGTCCGAATGCCCCTGACTCAACCCCTTCCCCCAAAACGTATACGTCGCCCCCGCCGGCAAAACCGCCTCTCCGAAAAGCCGGTTGATCGAAAACAACCCCGGATCCCAACCCACCGCGATAATCGCCGTCGTCCCCGCCCCCTTCGCCGCCCGATCCACCGCCGCAAAATACTCCGGAATCTTCGCGTGCGTATCGAAACTATCGACCGTGTTAAACCTCCCCGCCAACTCCGGCCCCTGTTCCGGCAAATCGCTCTTCGATCCCCCGCACAAAATCAGCACATCGATCTCCCCCCGAAACCTATCCAACTCCTCCATCCCCCGCACCGGCACCGCCGCGTCCCGCAACCGGATCTCCCCCGGATTCCTCCGCGTAAAAACCCCCGCCAACTCCATATCCGGACAATTCTCGACGGCCAATTCCACGCCCCGCCCCAAATTCCCAAACCCCGCGATACCAATACGAATTTTCTCAATCACGCCTAACAAAAAACCGCGCTCCCCCCACTTGTCCAGCCTTGGCGCGGCAAACACTACCGCCGATCACGCCGACTGCGTCAAAATGTAGCAGGTGCAAGAAAACTTCACCTCCCAAAAGATCTCACTTCCCATTTACCAGCGAAGTAGTATCCTTCGTTCAGCTACTAAACTTTCACGACCCATGAAGATAACGTCCCTCCCTGTTGCTCCTGCAGTTAGATTAGCGCTCGCGCTCCTCGTCGGCGGCCACCTCCTCGCACCTGTCGCCCAGGCTGCCGGATATCTTGAATTCGAAGGCATTCCCGGAGAATCGACTAACAGGGATTTCGAGAACTGGATCGAGATTGAATCGATTCAGTTCAATGCCGGTCGGCCAATTTCCCGTCCGGGAGGCTCACCCGTTCCTGGTAAGCCGATTGTTTCCGACCTTTCTCTGATCAAACGGATGGACCGGGCGAGCCCCTTGTTGTTTTTGGCGGCCGTCACGGGAACGCCAAAGCGGGCCGAAATCCATTTCACGAAACCGTCCCCCCAAGGTGAAAAGGTCTACCTCGAGATCACCTTGCACGACGTGTTAGTCTCGTCCATATCGACTTCCGGGTCGGAGGAATTCCTGGAAACAGTGAGCCTCAATTTTAGCCGGATCGACATGAGGTATATTCCCGACAAGGGGGAACCCGTTGTCGTAAGTTACACGATCTCCTCCGATATCTGACAAAGGAGAGACCGAAACAGACTCCCGATCGACTTTACACCCGCCACCCAGATTCTTCCATGAACGCGCTCCGAAGTTCCGCCGCGTGCCTCGCTATCGCCGCGGTCTGTCTGGTCGTAGCAAGCCAACTCCCGCTCGCTGCGGAGCCCGGGTTCTTACACATCGAAGCGATAAAGGGTGAGGCGCGGCGAGAGGGGTATAAGGATTGGATCGACATCCAGTCGATTGTTTTTGGGGTCGCGCGCGCGACCGATCGCTCACTTGGCACCCCTACCGGCTATCCCGACTTCTCAGACATCACAATCACGAAGCAAATTGATCGCACGTCTCCGCTCCTTTTCGAAAGCGCGGTCACAGGCTCCGCGATCCCCGAAGTCGTCATCGACTTTCACAAAACTACCCAACATGGCACGCCTTGGTTTTTGCAGGTGACCCTCTCCGACGCTTTGGTGACGGCCTACGAGACCCGCGCAACAAACGACACGACGCACGAAATCATTTCGTTCCATGTCGGGCGAATCGAACTCGAGGTAAGACAAAACCAGGGCGGGACGGTCCGCGCTTTTTATGACCTCTCCACGCACACCGGCGGCGAACTCCCCGGAGAACCTCCTCCCACCAACACGCCTCCTAGCATCTCCGCCCTCCCGGACCAATCCGTAGAGGTCAACGGCACCATCGACGTATCGTTCCAAATCAGCGACGTCAACACGCCCCCGGAGTTTTTGAACGTCACCCCACATTCGTCCAACCAAGCGCTTGTTCCGGTTGAAAACATCGTGCTCAGCGGCTCCGGCAGCAACCGGACCGCAACGATCACTCCCGCACCGGCAACCGCCGGTTCGTCGGTCATCACCTTCACGGTTTCAGACGGCGACATGTCCTCCAGCAGCAACTTTACCCTGGCGGTCACTACGGCAACCAGCGTGCTCCTCGGCCCGGTGCAAGACGTGGTCACCGGCGCAGGCGAAACCGTGACCGTCCCATTCCTCGTCGGCCATGTGTCCGCCGATCCATCGTCACTGACGGTTACCGCAACCGCGAACGACGATAATTTGATTCCTTCTGAAAATATCGTCGTATCCGGAAGCGGTGTTCAACGGGCCGTCGCCATCACTCCGGCGATCGGCCAAACCGGCTCAACGGCGATCACATTGACCATCAGCGACGGTTCAGAATCCGTCTCGGCCACCTTTCAATTAACCGTCGAGGCGACGTCTCCGCCGCCCGCGATCACGGCCCCCGCAGTTATCAAAGCGATCGCTGGACAACCCGTTCGGCTGCGCGGCATAAACCTCGCGGATCCTTCTGCCGCCAGCCACCTAATCCTTCTCCAATTAACCGTGCCGTCTGGTATACTTAGTATAGACACGGCCATTCCCGGCGGCGTCACCCCCGAACAAATCGTCGGGAATGATTCGCCCAATATTTCCATCACCGCCCCGCTCAGCGCGATCAACGCCACCCTCGGCGCCCCAACCGGCGTCAGCTTCACAAACGTCGAAGCGGGTTCCTTCGAGCTCAACCTGCAAGCCTCCCGCAGCGGCTCCGCAAACACCACAATTACCCTCGAGATCTACCACACAGGTTTCGCCCTCTGGCGATCGGATCAATTCTCAGCCATCGACCTCGCGAATCCGGAACTGGAAGCGACCCTCTGGGGCAATCTCGCCACGCCGGCCGGTGACGGAATTCCAAACATTGTCAAATACGCCCTCGGCCTGCCACCACTGGAGGCGCATACACCTGCGGACCTCCAGGCGCTCACCATCGCGACCGACGGCGAACGACGCTACCTTACACTTACGATCCAGCTCCGCACCGGCGATCCAGCTCTCCTCTGCTTCCCTGAACTCTCGCCGGATCTCAGAGAATGGATCTCTGGTCCGGAAGTTTTCGAAGAATTCGCCTCAACCCCAATAGATGACCCTTTTCAACAGGTTGTCTACCGCCGCGAAATTGATGACGACCTCCCGAGCGCCTTTGTTCGTCTTCAGATAAACTACGACACCGAATAACGGGACGCACGATGGGGAATGGGTCGAATGAGGTCAGCCCTTACTTCTTGCGTCGACGCTTAAAATGACGTCCCCCGCCCGCCAGCTTTGAGACGCCAAGCTTGCGCCCGACGGCTCGTTACTCAACATGACCGCCTCACTTCATCCGTCGCGAATTATTCCGCCATTCTCTCTCATCCGCATGCTAACCAACCTCCGCTTCTCCACATTACAAAAAGGCCTCCTGCTCTTCTGGTCGATCTGGCTCACTCTGGTCGCCACCACCAATCTCCTCGACGCCCTCAAACAACTCGGCGCACTGCCCGCTTCTTGGACGCTAGCCTCCGGCAACTACAACCTCATCGCCGCCGCCGTCGGTTTTCACGGCGCTCCGGCGATCGTCGCCGCCCTCCTCTTCGCCATCGTCATTCTCTGGCAACTGCTCGCCAGCCTCCTGTTCTGGCGCGCTTTCGGAAGCATGCTCGGCGGCAAACCCGGCACTAGCGACGAAGTCACCCGCGCCTTCACGGTCAGCCTCGCCCTCTGGGCCGCCTTCCTCATCGCCACCGAAGCGACCCTCACCTACACCACCGCCGCCACCCACATGCGCCTCCTCATAGCCCAAATCGCCACCCTCCTCCTCATCCGCTCCAAGATAACAAACGAATGAGCGGGAAAAGATTACGCCGCCGACGACTTCACTTTGGCCCAAACCGCCTCGAATATTTCAAGCAACCGTTCCCTCTGCCGGATAACCGACACGTCCGGATCCAGTCGTTTCTAAAGAGCAAGGCCGGATTCCGGCTCGGCGATCCGCATTAAACGCTCACCGCTTACCAGCTTGACCAGTTCAATTTTGGATTTTCTCGCGATGAATCATAAAACTACCCTTCGAGAAAACCATGGAATTGCAATCAGCCCCAGCCTCACCAGACATCGTGCGCCGCATCCTCGAAATCCGCCTCGTCACCCTCCCACCCTCCCACTTTCCCACTTTCCCACTTTCCCACCTTCCACCTTCCCACTCCCCAGCTTCCCTCTTGCCCCGCCGCCCTCACCCTCTATTCTCCTTCCCTTTCAACCAACAAATGTAAACCGCGTAGCACCCTCATGAAACTCACCCGCACCCTCCCGATCCTCCTCGCGCCTCTCGCCCTCTTCCCCATCGCCCTCGCCGCCGCTCCCGATGCCGCCGAAATCGCCAAAATCCACGAGCGCATGCTCACCCTCGACACCCACGTCGATACCCCCATCGTCATGGCGCGCCCATCGTTCGACATCTCCCACCGCCACGATCCGTGGGAACACGACAGCCAACTCGACATTCCCCGCATGATCGAAGGTGGTCTCGATTCCGCATTCTTCGCCGTCTGGGTCGCGCAAGGCCCCCGCACCCCCGAAGGCCGCGCCGAAGCCAAACAAAAGGCCCGCGACCTCTTCGCCAGCATCCACGAAATGGTGGAACAGAACAGCGATCAGGTCGAACTCGCTCTCCTCGCCGACGACGCCGAACGCATCGTCGCCCAAAACAAACGCGCCATCTACATCGGCATCGAAAACGGATACGTCATCGGCCGCGATCTCGATCTGATTGAGGAGTTTTTCAACCTCGGCGCCCGCTACATCACCCTTTCCCACACCAAAAACAACGCCATCTGCGACTCCTCCACCGACGCGGACGGCACCGAACACGGCGGCCTCAGCGATTTCGGAAAAGTCGTCATCCAGGAAATGAACCGCCTCGGCATGATGGTCGACATTTCCCACATCTCCGACGACGCCGCCCTCCAAGCGATCGCGCTTTCCAAAGCGCCCGTCATCGCCTCCCACTCCTCCGCCTATGCCATCTACCCGCACCCGCGCAACATCAACGACCACATTCTCCGCAAACTTGCCGAGAAAGGCGGCGTCCTGCAAATGAACATGTTCAGCGGCTACCTCAAAGACCTCGAATCCTTTCCCGAACGCCGCCAGGCCATCCGCGATTGGCGCGCCAAATACGGCCGCGACATCGAAGGCCTCCCTCCTGAAAAACGCGACGAAGCCCGCCGCGCCCGCGCCGAAATCGACCGCCAACTTCCGCCCGACCTCGCCTCCCTCGACGACGTCATGGACCACATCGACCACGTCGTGAAAATCGTCGGCATCGATCACGTCGGCATTGGCGCCGATCTCGACGGCGGCGGCGGAGTCTGGGGCTGCTACGACGCCAGCGAATTCCCCAACGTCACCCGCGCCCTCCTCGACCGCGGATATTCCGAAGAAGACATCGCCAAAATCTGGAGCGGAAACTTCTTCCGCGTGATGCGCGAAAACGAACGCATCGCCCGCGAACTCCAAGAAACACAAAATCCTTCCTCCTAGTTAACTACAATTCGATCTTCCTTGCTCCGGTTCATAAGCTTCAATTCGTGTTTATTCGTGTCCATTCGTGGTTAAACGTCTCCACGTGGTTAAACGTCTCCACGTGGTTAAACGTCTCCATTCGTGGTTAAATCAACGGATCGCTTGAAGCTTGCGGAACAAAAACCTCCCACTCCCGGCGCCGCCCGTCTCCTCGACGGCGCGCCGGAATTCCGCGCCGCCCTCGCCGGCTGGCACCAGGCCCACCAGCGTCCGCTCCCGTGGCGCACCCAGCCGAGCCTCTACCGGACCGTCGTCTCCGAACTGATGCTCCAGCAAACCCGCGTCGAAACCGTCCTCCCCTACTTCGAACGCTGGACCACCGCGCTCCCCGATTTCGCAACTCTCGCCGCCGCTCCCGAAGAACAGATTCTCAAACTCTGGGAAGGCCTCGGCTACTACCGCCGCGCCCGAAACCTCCACCGCCTCGCCCGCGAGATCGCCGCCCTTCCCGAAATCCCACGCGACGCCGCCGCTTGGCAAAAATTCCCCGGCATCGGCCCCTACACCTCCGCTGCCATCACCAGCATCGCCTTCGGCACCCCCGCCGCCTGCGTCGACGGAAACGTCGTCCGCGTCCTCGCCCGCCTCAGCGCCTACGATGCTCCCCTCAAAGATTCCTCCACCGCCGCCCGCCTCTTCCAACCCCTCGCCGACCATCTCCTCGACCCCGCCGATCCCGGCCACCACAACCAGGCAATGATGGAACTCGGCGCCACCGTCTGCCAACGCAAAGCCAACTGCGCCGCCTGTCCCGTCGCCAACTTTTGCCAAGCCCGCCGCCTCGGAAAACAAGACACCATTCCCGCCTTCCCGCCCCGCGAAATCGAAAAACTCCACGTCCTCCGCGTCTGGCACGAAAAAGACGGACGCCTCCTCCTCTCCCGCGCCCAATCCACCGCCCGCCGCCTCTCCGATCTCTGCGAACTCCCCACCGCCGAAGAATTCGGGATCTCCCCCGCCGAACTCCCCCGCCGCGCCACCCTGCAACTCCATCGCAAACGCAGCATCACCCGCTATTCCATCACCGAGCAAATTTACCGCCTCGACGAATCCCCCTCCTCCACCGCCTCCAAAACCCTCTTCTGGTCCCCCTTAACCGAATTGGAAAACCTCCCCTTCTCCGGCCCCCACCGCCGCTGGATCAACGAAATCCTCTCCCCAAAACTCCTATAACAACCGTTCCCCGCGCTCGTCACTCCCGTCTCATCTGTGCCCATCTGTGCCATCCGTGGTTAAAAAAACAGAGCCTAAGCCCTTCGCTCCCTTTGCTCCCTTTGTGTTAAGATTTCCAGCCAAAGCCTCCGTGTCCTCCGCGCCTCCGTGGTGAATAAATCAGCTGCCCAAGCCTCCCTTTCTCACAACCCCTCAAAATCCGGATTCCAAACCACCTCCCAAACATGCCCATCCGGATCCTGGAAACACCCCGCGTATCCGCCCCAAAAAGCCACCTCCGCTTCGTTTACAATCACCGCTCCCGCCTTCCTCGCCTCCTCCATCACCGCATCCACCTCCTCTTTCGACCCCACATTATGGCCCAGCGTAAACTCCACCGCAGAAGCCGGCCCTTCCGCCAAACCCGTATGGTGTGCGATGCTCGCCTTCGGCCACAACGCCAGTTTCAAACAGCCCCCAAAATCAAAAAACGCGACCGCCCCATGCTCAAATTCCCGCCCAACAATCCCCTTCGTCGAAAACCCCAACCCATCCCGATAAAACGCCACCGACCGCTCCAGATCGTCCACCCCCAACGTAATAACCGTAATACGCGCCTTCACAAACCGGCCCCCACCTTCCCATTCTACCTTCTGAATTCAAACTTCTAAATTCTTAGTTCTACCTTCAAAACAGCGGCCGATACGCGTGACAATACGGCCGCCCGCCGGTCTTTCCGTAATAATCCTGGTGATACCCCTCCGCCGGCCAAAACGTATCCGCCTTCGTAATCTCCGTCGCCACGTCCAGCCCCTTCTCCCGCAAAATCCCCGCCAACTCCTCCGCAATCTTCCGCTGCTCCTCGCTCGTATAAAAAATCCCCGAGCGATACTGCGTCCCAATATCCGGCCCCTGACGGTTCCGCTGCGTCGGATCGTGCGTCTCGAAAAAGAATTTCGCCAGCGTCCGGAAATCCGTCTTCTCCGGATCGAAAACCACCTTCACCGCCTCCGCGTGACCCGTCCGCCCCGTGCAAACCTCCTCATACGTCGGATTCTCCTTGGTCCCGCCGATATACCCCGATTCCGCCGAAATCACCCCGTCCATCTTCTCCAGAAAATACTCCGTTCCCCAGAAACAACCCGAAGCGAAAATCGCCGTCTCCGTCTTCACCGGCCCCTCGGCTTTATTCCCCGACGCCGGCACAAAATCCATCGACAACGAATTCACGCAATGCCGCGTATCCTTCTCCGTAAAACGCTCCCCCTCGAAAACGTGCCCCAGATGCCCGCCACAATTCGCGCAAACGATCTCCGTCCGCCGCCCATCCGCGTCCGGCACCCGCTTCACCGCCCCCTCAATCTCGTCGTCAAAACTCGGCCACCCGCAATGCGACTCGAATTTATCCGCCGAACGATACAACTCCGCGTTGCAACGCCGGCACGTGTAAGTCCCCGCCTCCTTGTTGTTCAGCCACTTCCCCGTAAACGGCCGCTCCGTCCCTTTGTGCAGGAGAACATATTCCTCCTCCGGCGTAAGCTGATTGAATTTTCCTTTCGTCGTTTCCGCCATATTACCCTCCGAACAAGCTGTTAAAAACAAAGCGCCGCCAACAAGTAAAACAACTCCAAGAATGGCGCGCCACAATCGCATACCGCAAACAGTACCGCCCGCGCCCATCATCGCAACTCTGCGATTCCATCCCAAACAAAAACGCGGCCGCGCCAGCTCTCGCCAACGCGCCGCGTTTTCCTAAAGTTCCAACAACAACCCGCCGATCAGTTCCCCGCCAAATCCGCCGTATAACCGTTTTTCTCCAGCACGTCCGCGATCTTCACCGGCGCTCCGCCGAGATGCTTGCTCTCATCCGCCGCCTCGATAAACGCGAAAATCTCGATCGTCTCCCGCGGCGAAACCGGCGGCTCCCCCGTTTCAAAAAACTCGATCGCCTTCACCAGCAGATTCCGGTACCCGGCTCCTGGCCCTTGCTCCGCCACCGTCTTCGTCCCGAAAACGATCACCTTGTTCGGCGTCTTCTGGTTCCGCAATCCGCGCAGGGTCCCGACCTTTCCACCCTCCCAAACTCCCGTCACCACATCCGTGTCGTCCGTGTGAACCCGCGAAACCGACTCCAGCCCCGTCCCCATCACCGTAAAAAGCGCCTCCAGCGGATGAATCGCGTAATAAGCCAAGTCCGGATGCGTCTTTTCCAAATGCGCCGGACCATACGAGATCGCCCCGCGCAACTCCCCCACATCCTTCTTCTGCAACTCCACCAACCCGTCATAGTAACGGTACGAGGAAGAGCTGAAAACCGGCACGTCCTTCGCCTTCGCCAAACGGAAAATCTCGATCACATCCTCCAACGAAGCCGCCATCGGCTTATCGATATACAGCGGCAACCCCGCCTCGATCACCGGACGCGCCTGCTCCAAATGCTTCCGCCCGTCCACGCTCGTCAGCATGATCACATCCACATTCCGGCAAAGCTCCTCGATCGTGTCGTAAAGCTTCACCCCGAAATCCTCCTGCATCTGCTTTGTGAATCGATCGACCCGGGAATAGCTCGACTCGATATCGTCGCTTCCACCCTTGAACGCCGCCACCACGCGCCCGCCCGGCACATGATCCGACTTATTCGGATCGTTCAGCAACTTCGTAAAGGCCACGCAATGCGAAGTATCCAGTCCAATCATCCCGATCCGCAACGGCTCAGCCGCGAATCCGGAAACCACGAAGGAACAAACAAAAACAAGCAGTCCAAACAGAAGAGAAGCACTTTTCATCCCCTCTAGTAACGCCAGAAAACCCCCAACCTCTCAACCCAAAAACCGAGAAATCCAGCATCCACCCCCAAACCCTCCCCAAATCCAAAATCTAAAATCTAAAATTCGAAATCAGACCTTCTCCGCCAGAAGCCCCATCAAATAATCCCTCGACTGCACCACTTCCTCCACCGATAGCCGCGGACTCAGCTCCAGAATCAACACATGCTCCGGCCGGAAAAACTCGCTCAGCATCCCAAAATCCACGCTGCCCGTACCCAAAGTTTGGTGATCCCCGCCCTCCTCCGTGACATCGTGCAAATGAAAGCCGACCAACTTATGGTGATTCTCCTCCAGAAACTTCCGGTGATCCAAAAGCCCCAGCCGCTCCTTGATCCGCGCATGCCCCGCGTCGTGCCACCACGCCAAGTTCGGATGATCCTTCGCCTGCCGGAAAAACTCCGGAAAATCCGCGTCCAGCGGCAATTCCTCAAATCCTTCCCGGTTCTCCGCCCCCAAAATCACGTTGCACCGCTCCGCCTCCGGCAAAATCTCCTCCAGGCTCATGCAAAGCTGCTCCCAAAACCGCGGCATCTGCTTCCGCACCTTCTGCATCGCCTTCGCCGAAAGCTTCAAATATCCCGCATCCTCCTTCACCGGCGTTTCCGGATTCTTCGCCAAAAAATCCTTCAATTTGCTCCCCGGCTTGCTCCAGAAAAAACGCACTCCCCCCATGTGCGTCACCATATATTTCGCCCCTACCTGACGCGTGAACTCCAGCGACCTCCGCGTATGCCGCAGCCACTGCTGATGCTCCCGGATATCCGGGCTCGACGGCGAATAAAGGTTCGGGGCGGGATGATTGATCCCCGGGGGCAACGGACAAAAATTATGGGTCGAGCTGATCTTGACGATTCCCTCCTCAACCGCCCGCAAAATCCCCGGCACCAGCGAAATCCGGATCCCGTGACTCAGCTCGATATACTCGAAACCGAGATCCGACATCTCCCGCGCCATTTCATATCCATCCCGGTGACGACCGGAGCACCAGCAGGAGGAAAGCGAAATGGTCGGTTTCATGGGTCGCGGAGGGAATTAAAAAAAGAATCTGCCCGCCTGAATATGGCGAAAGCAGCTTCTGGAAAAACACATGCGGCCCCGTCTCTTTAAAAGATTAGGTGCCGCAAACAATCCGAACAAGACCGTTGGCCGGTTACTGATTGTAACGGTTGCGCAGCATATTCGTGAATGCGGCAACCTTCTTCTTGCGACGGCGCACCTCGCTCGGCTTCTCGAAGTAACGCTTCGCCCGCACATCGCGGATGACGCCTTCGCGGTCCAGTTTCTTCTTCAACCGGCGGATCGCGCGGTCCATGGGCTCACCCTTGCGGATTTTGATCTCGATAGACATATATCGTGGCTAAAAATTCAATGAAACCGAAAATCACGCCACCGATTTAAGCAACCGTCAAACGTTTTTTTCAAAACAGCTCCTCTTCGCCTGCTTCCGTCTCCATTCGCGTTCCGCCTTTTCCTTCTACCTTTCCCGCGATTCCGGTTTCCGCGTTGACGGATGCCGCTCGCCCGCAATGCTCGGAATCCGATTTATGAAAAACGAAGCCGCTACCGCTGATCCCACAGCTCCCTCCTCGGGCACGCCCAACAAGTTTGTCGCGATTTTGCGCTCCCTCGGTCCCGCGCTGATTGTCGCCTCCGTCGTCGTCGGTCCCGGCAGTATTCTCACCGCCTCCCGCGTCGGCACCGATTTCGGTTATTCCATGATCTGGGTGCTCGCCTTGAGCTGCTTCCTCATGCTCGGCATGACCGCCCTTTCCGGCTGGCTCGGCGTAAATCTCAAACAGAGCCTCTGCGACGAAATCCGCGCCCGCTCCGGCCCCGGCATCGCCATTCTCGCCGGCGTTTGCGTGTTCCTCGTCTGCACTTGCTTCCAATTCAGCAACAACCTCGGCGTCCTCGCCGGACTCGAGCCATTCGCCGCCATTAAACCCGGCGTCAAAATCGCGATCCTGATCGGCGGAAACATCCTAGTAATCGCCGCCCTCTTCGGCTTCCAAAAACTCTACCAGCCTTTGGAGAAAATTATGGTGGTCATGGTCGGCCTCATGATCATCGGTTTCGCCGGAAACATCCTCCTCGCCCAGCCTTCCGTCATAAAAATCGTTGCCGGACTCTGGCCGACCCTCCCGATCGACTCCATCGCCGAACTTTTCCCACGGATGACCGAGAACGGCCTGTCCGACCCATTTCAGCCCGTCCAGGGCCTGATCGGCACCACATTCTCCGTCGCGGGCGCCTTCTACCTCGCCTACCTCGTTCAAAAGAAAGGCTGGAAAGCGAAGGACTGGAAAAAAGGCTTCACCGACTCCGCCGTCGGAATCATCGCGCTCGGCGTCATCTCGCTCATGATCATGGTCACCGCCGCCGCTGTCCTCTACGGCAGAATTTCCGGAGAAGAGCTCACCAGCACCACCGAGGTCGCCAAGCAACTCGAACCACTCTTCGGCCGCGCCTCCACCATTTTCTTTACGCTCGGAATCTTCGCCGGCGCGCTGAGTTCCTTCCTTGTCAACGCCCTCATCGGCGGAACCTTGATGTCCGATGGTCTCGGCCTCGGCAGCGACATGGACACCAAGTGGCCAAAAATCTTCACGGTCACCTCGCTTGCCATCGGGATGGGCGTCGCCGTCGGCGTTCAGTTGATGGGCTCCGCGCCGGTCACACTCATCATTTTCGCCCAATCCCTCACCGTTCTCGGAAATCCGGCCCTCGCGGGAATCCTGCTCTGGCTTTCGATGAAGCCCGCCGACAACGGCGACATCGCGCCTCTCTGGATGCGGATCAGCGCGGCGGTCGGATTCGTGCTCGTCGTTTATCTCGCCGCCCGCACCGGCATCGTTCTCTACCACAGAGTCCTCGGATAAAACTCGCCCAAGGGAGCTTTTCCGCCGGCTGACTGTCTGGCATTGCTGTGATTCACGCAGTCTTATTCGATTTCGATGGTTTAATTCTGGATACCGAGACGCCAATCTTCACCGCTTGGCGTCGCGTTTACGAGGAACACGGATGCACCCTCACCCTCGAGGAATATTCCGGATGCCTCGGCAGCAACCACGACAGCTTCAGCCCCTACGCGGATCTGGAGAAAAAAACCGGGCGGAAACTCCCTTGGGAAAAACTCCGCCCGGAAATCTCCGCGCACTACACCGAGCTCATTAACCAAAACGACGCCCTCCCCGGCGTCCGCGAATGCCTCGCCGACGCCAAAGAACTCGGCCTCCGCATCGGGCTCGCCTCCAGCTCCACCCGCCAATGGGTCACCGCGCACCTCACGCGGCTCGAGTTGCTCGATTACTTCAGCGCTTTCCGCACCCGGGACGACGTTTCCCGCCTGAAACCCCAGCCCGATCTCTTCCTCGCCGGTCTGGAAGCGCTCGGCGCGGATGCCGACGCCACGTTCGTCCTCGAAGATTCCCCCAACGGAATTCTCGCCGCCAAACGCGCCGGTATTTTCGCCGTCGCCGTCCCCAACCAACTCACCCGAAACCTCCCGCTCAACGACCCCGACCTCCGCCTCGAATCGCTCGCGGACCATTCGCTTTCCGAACTCCTGACCAAAATAGGCGAGCGGAAACGCTGCGCCCTATGAACTGGGTCCTGCTGGCTCAGACAAACGGAGCCGAAGAGGCCGTCTGGATCGGCATTCTCACCGGGATCCTCTCCTACATCTTTTCCATCGGCGGCTTTCTCCTCGCGATCGTTCTCATCGCCCGCCTGATGCGGGAAAAACGGCAGCCCAGCACCACGCTTTCCTGGCTGCTCGCCATCGTCTTCCTCCCTCACATCGGCGTCCCACTTTACCTGTTAATCGGAGGCCGAAAACTCCGCCGCCTCGCCTCCCACAAGCGCCCACTCTATCCCGCCCGCATCCCCGGCGATCCGGTTTGCTTCGAGGAATGGGCGGAAGGCCACCCGCTTTTCCGCGCCGCCTCCATGCCGCCAACCGCCGGAAACCAGCTCGACTTTCTCCTCAACGGCGAAAACGCGTTCGCCACCCTCGAAGCGGAAATCGCAAACGCGAAGGAGTCGATCCACATCATGACCTTCATTTTCGGGAACGACGATGTCGGCCGCCACCTCGTCGAACTTCTCGCAAAAAAGGCCCGCGAAGGCGTAAAAGTCCGCCTGCTGCTCGACGCCCTCGGCTCCCTGAAAACCCGCGACTTCTTCCTCGAACCGCTGCATCGCGCTGGCGGCGAAACCGCCCGCTTCATGCCGATGCTCCGGCTCCCGATTCGCTGGTCCGCCAACCTCCGCAATCACCGCAAAATCGCGATCTTCGACAACAAAACCGCGATCGTCGGCGGACACAATCTCGCCGCCGACTACATGGGCCGCGACCCGCATCCCGACCGCTTCCAGGATTTCGGCGCCCGCATTTCCGGACCCGCCGTCCACGAACTCGCCGAAATTTTCACCGCCGACTGGAATTTCGCCACCCGCGGAAAAGACAATCCCCTCGCTCCCCCCGAACAACTCCCATCTCTGGCCGCGAAAACCTCCGGACTCGTCCAAGTCATCGCCAGCGG
>CAZJCL010000041.1:0-14704 GCA_964544025.1 uncultured Opitutales bacterium
TCGCCAATTCCACGAAAACCGGACCGGCCTCCAATTTCGCCCGCACGTTGCTCCCCACCGCCACGATCTCCGTCCCCTGCTTCCGGAATCCGAGATCGCCGCTCATCGAAACGAAGTCCGCCACGTTCGCCCGGAATCCGGTCACCGCGAACGCCACCGTATCCGCCGCGATTCCGTCCGCGAACGTATACGAAACGCCTCCTACCGAAATCTCATAACCGGCGTCGACGGTCGTCGCCGCGTTCGTGTATTGAATAAAGACATCGTCCGCCCCGATCCCCGCCAATCCCGGAATCTCCGCCGCGAATTCCCCGTTGGTCAACTCGAAGGCGGTTTCCCCCGCGCCCGAGATCAGGCCAAAGTCGGCGTTCTTCAATTCGGCAAAAGCCCCGCCCGCCGCCAAACGCGCGCCGACACCGTTTCCAGCCGCGACCAGTTTTTCATCCCGAAGCCGGAATCCGAGGCTTCCGGCCAGCGCGACAAATCCGAGCACTTCGGCAGAGAATCCGATCGCCGCGAACGCAATCGTATTCGGCGCGACCGCTTCCTCGAAAACGTATTCGAGTTCGCCGATCGAAATCGTCCGTCCTTCTTCAATCGCCGTCGCCGCGTTCGTGTATTGAATGAAAACCTCCTGCGCGCCGATATCCGTCAGACCCTCGATAGCCGCCGAGAAACTTCCGTTTTTAAGCTCGAATCCGAATTCGCCCGCCGCGTTGGAAATCATCCCGAAATCCGCGTCAGCAAGAGTAACGTGCGCCAATTCGCCCGCGCTCAGGCTGGCCGTCACATCCGATCCACCGGCGATGAACTCGTTCGTCGTCCGGGTGAATCCGAAGTAACCGCCCAGCGTAACGAAACCGGCGACGTCGATATCGAGTTCGCCAAACGCCTCGACCATCTCTCCCCGTTGCCCGTCCATATCCAGCGTCAGGCTCAAGCCCGGGCCGGTAAGAACTTCGAGACTCATTGCGGCGAAATCGGCGACGCTGCCGTCGTCTGCCGCGAGATTGATCCGGACGCCGAACTCCCGCACCGCCAGAGTGAGCCCGTCGATTCCGACGAACGCCGCTTCCCCGACCGTCGCCTTCAGTGCCACCCACTGCCGCGTCGAGCCTTCTTCTTGTTCGGCAAAAATTCCGAGCGCGAAATCGACTTCGCTCAGCGAAAGCCCGACCGCATCCTCCGTTCCGCCATTGATACCCGCGAAAGCGTTCACTCCACCGGCTCCGACCGTCATCATATCCGTGACAATTTCGGTTCCATCGGAAATCGCGATCGTCGTGGTCGATTTTTCGAAAGCGAAACCGCCGTCGACCCGGAAGAAACCGAAAACGTTGATCGTCAAATTGCCGCTCGCCCGGATCAACGCCCCGTCGAGCCCATCCATATCGAACGTCATCCAAGTCGTCGGACCGGTCGCCACATCCAGGTTTTGCGCGCCGAAATCGACCACCAGATTCGGATTCGGATCGGCGTAAAGATCCGGACGGGTAATCGTCTCGCCGCGCTGATCGACGGTCAACGAGGCGGATCCCGATTCCGGCGTCGCCACCACATTCATTGCCGGAAGATCGGTTTCGCCCAGCGTTCCGCCAAAACGGATATCCCAGACTCCCGCCGAAACGCGAGTCACGCCGAAAGTCGCACCGTCGAAATCGGCGAACGCCGCTTCGAGCGCGGCCAACACGTCCGCCGCGGAAGCGTCGAATCCGATCGCACCCGTCATCCAATCCGAGCCGTCATGCGTCAAACCAAGCGTGAAAGTTCCCGGACCGGCGGATTGAATCCGGACGCGCTGCACTTCGTCCACTCCCGGAGTCGTCACCGTTTCGCTTTCCTGCCGGTTCACTCCGCGGGCGAGAACCGCAACCGAAGCCGCCGCCGGCGCCACCGTCGCCTCCACTTTCATCCGCTCGATATCGGCCCCGGCCAGCGTTCCGCCAAAAACAATTTTCCACACTCCCGTCGTCGCGCTCGTCACCGCGATCTCCGCGCCAGCCACATCGCCGAAGGCCGCCGCGAGCGCCGCCCGCACCTCGTTCGCCGAGGCATTGAAATTCAAATCGGAGGTCGTCAACCGCCGTCCGTCGTAATCCAGGCTCAGCGTAAATGTCCCCGGCAACGCCGACCGGACTCGTACTTCCTGCTCCATCGCGATGACTGTAGTCGTTTCCACGACGGTCGAACCTTGCCCATTGCGAACCGTCGAAACGCTGACGTTGACGTTGTTATGGGAAACGACGGCGATTTCCGGAACGTCCTGATAAGCGAGCGCGCCCGTAAACTCGACGAAGTAGCGCGGCGAGGCCGAGGTCGAACTCTGGTCGAAGCTTACCTTGACGTTCCCCTTCTTGATCGTCGTCAGGCTCTCCAACGCGGATTGCAAAATCGCCGCGTTGTAGGCGGGGCTGTTCACCGAGAAATCGAGAAGTCCCGTCGCGAGTCCATTGAAGGAAAGCGAGTAACGGGTGTTCGTGCTGCGGAACCCGTCGCTGAAGCTGATCAATTGCTGCTCCCGCACATTCGGCCCCGGCGTGGTCGTCTTCGTGGTCTTTTCCTCGCCCTTGACCAGAACCGCCACGGAACTTTCCACGCCCGGCGTCGAAACGGAAACCGTCAAATCGCTCAAATCCTCGCCAGCCAAATCCTTGTTGAACTCGATCTCGAAACCGCCCGTCCGGGTTCCGGTGACGATGACGTTGCCCGCTCCAACGACCGCGAAGCTTTCGAGAGCCGTCCGCAAACGCGCGATCAGAACCGCGTCGGAATCGCCCGCCGCGAAAGCGATGCTCTGCGCCGCGCCGCGCAAACGAAGCGTCAGCGTTCCCGTGGCCAGATCGGTCAACAGGCGGAGCCGCGTGTTTTCGACCACCGGATGATGAGTCGTCTCGTCCTGCGCTTCCTGGCCCGGCACGCGCTCAATCACCGTCGCCGTCGCTTCCGAACCGATTGCGCTAACGGTCAAATCGCTCAAATCCTCACCCGCCCGTTCGCCGCCGAAGGTCAACGTAAAGCCGGCGTCGCGATCCCCCATTACGGTGACGTTCCCTGCGCCGACCGCCGGGAGACTTTCGAGCGCCGTCCGGATCGCGTGGCGCAAGGTCAGCCCCGTGTCGCCGGAGCCGATGGAAACTTCCGCCGTTTCTCCGCGAAGTCCGAAAACCAGTTTACCCGCGACGAGATCCGTATGAAGCGTAAGCACCGTCTCGACCAAAACCGGATCCTGCGGAACCGGATCTCCAGCGGTACCGATATTCTGGTTGATCTCGATCAGCAGCGAATCGGCTTCGACCGCAAGACCGTCGATTCCGATAAATCCGACCTCGGCCACTTCGCTCTTCAACGCCATCCACTTGCGCGCGGAATTGGCTTTGTCGGTCATGATCGCCAACGCGAAGTTCGCTCCCGAAAGATTGAAACCGAGAGCCTCCGGCGTGTAACCGTTGAGTCCCGCGAACGCGCTTACATCCATTGCTCCAACCGACAGCAAATCCACGTCGGCGAAGGTTCCGTCCGATAGACGAACCTGGCTGCTCGCGCTTTCGAATGCGAAGGAACCGGTAACCTTGAAGAAATCGACAACTGCAATTTCGACCGCGCCGACCGCCCGAACCAATTCGCCGCGATCGCCATCCATCTCGATGGAAACGTTCTCGCCCGGCCCAACCGCGACCGCCCACGGATCGGCCTTGAAATCGACCACCGTTCCGTCGCCTGCCGCCAAGTTGACCTCGAGACCGAGATTGTTCGCTTCCAACGTCAATCCGGGGATTCCGACCAGGCCGACTCGCCCCACTCCGCCTTGGACCGCCGCCCATCCGCGGCGTTCGCCACCGGTTTCGTTGATCAGCGCCAGAGCGAGGTTCACATCCGTCAGGGCCAACCCGATCGCGTCGGAGGACCCGCCGTTGAAACCGAGGAACCCGTAAAGGTCGCTGCCGCCGAGCGTCAGATAATCGACCGCAACTTCCGATTCGTCCGAAAGCGTCGCTTGCCCGGCGTCGCGGCGAACCGCGAAATTGCCGCCGACTTCGATAAAGCCCGCGATGGACAAAGCGGCGTTGCCCACGGCGACTTCCATCAGCGTGGTCGAAGCTTCGAGATCGTTGAAAGTGTAAGAAACGCCGGCCGCTTCCAGAACGGTGCCGGTGTGGGCGAGACCGGTTTGGTTGACCCGCAGGCTGACCGTTTCCGCCGTGAGTCCGACGCCGTCGAAAAGAATCGCGAAGAGCGAACCCGATCCTTCGAGAGCGACCTTTCCTTGCTCGTCGAGGAACAGGCCGAGGTTGCCGTTCTCGATTCCGACCGAGAACGTACCGACCGCCAAGGCCGCGCGAGCGTTGGTCGCGACGATCGACAAGGTGCCGTTTTCGCCATCGACGCTGAATCCGAAATCGCCGCCAAGAGTAATGACATCGAACAGATTCGCCTCGAAACCGGTCGCGCTGACCGCGAAATATCCGGTGGAAGCCGCCAGATCCGTGAACGTGTAGGAGAGATCGCCGATGGCCAAAGTCTCGCCGGTCCACTCTTGGCCGGTTTGGTTGATGCGAAGCGCGACGCGGGAAGCCGCTACATTCGCAAAATCGCCACCGGCGAAGAAAATCCCGCCCTGCGCTTCGAGCGCCAATCCGGCCGCGCCCACGCTGAGACCGAGCGATCCGTCGCGAACGCCGACCGACACTCCTCCGCCACCGAGAGTCGCGGAAACTTCCGTGGCGGCGGCGATCAGGTTGTTATCTTTGACCCCGAAGCCGAAGTTACCATGGAGATCCGCGACTCCGAGGAAATCGGCCTGGAAACCAAGAACCGCGAACGCCACAGCCCCGCCGTCGATGCCGTTTTCAAAAGTGTAACTCACGCCCGCGGCGTTGATCGTGTGACCCGCGTTCACCGTCGTCCCCGGTGTCGAGAACTGGACATATACTTCGTCGGCCGAAACCCCGGTAAACCCGTCGATTCCGGCGCGGAACGTTCCATTCGAGAACTCGAACGCCACGCGATTCGTTCCAAGGATGAAGCCGAATTCCGCGTTCGCGAGTTCGACGTAAACTGGTCCGGCTTCGAGCTTCACCAACAGGTCGTTCGCCGCACCCCAAATTTCGTTGCCCGCCACGCGCAAACCGAACGCGCCTTCGATCAGGAATCCGCCGATGCCCAACGCCCCATCCACCCGGATCACCGCGTAAACGACGCCCTCTTCCTCGCCGACTTCCCCGTCCGGAGAACCGTCGATCACCAAAACCGCCGGATGTCCGCGATCGATTGCCGATGGCGGCATCGTAATGGATACGTCGCGTTTGGTCGTATTGAGGATAAACAGGAACGAGGCTTCGGCCGTGATTCCGAGCGATTCGGTGAACGGATTTTCCGAGTCCAGCTCGAAACGCGCCGCGATTCCGCCTTCCTGAATCGCCAATACGCTGTCGGCTTCGAAGCGAAGGAGCGCGTCTTCTGGAGCTGTCGCGCCAAAGAATATTTCCGCCGCGGCGTAAAGCAGCAAACCGTCGCCATTCGCCTCGACAAGGAACACGCCGTTCATTCCGAAAAGTTCCGTCCCGCCGATGCGGAGATGGGCAAGGCCTTCGATGACAACGCGTCCATACTCGCCCGCGCTCAGATTCACCTCCAGATCGCCGATCGTATCGATCGCCCTTCCGGTGCTGTTGATCTCGAGGGCAAAAGTCGCGTCGAAATAAAGTCCGATCGGTGATTCGTCGATATCCGACGTGTAGTCCAACGCGATCCGGGCCGCGATTCCCGTTTCGTCGATTTGCAACGCCCCCTGGACTCCGAATTCGAAAATGGTCGCCTCGCCCGCCAGAAGCGAAAGCGTCGCGTCGGCGGTCATTGCTAGGAACGAATCCCGCGCTTCCAGGTAGAAGTTTCCTTCGAGACGGAGACCCATGATGTCCACCGTTCCGTTCGCCCGAACGATCGCGTAACCCGCACCCGTTCCCGCGCCCACCGGACCTTGCGAGCTGCCCGCGATGATCCACTGCGCCGGATGCCCGAGGTCGATCGCTTCCGGCGGCAGATCGATCACGAGATCGCTGCCGGTCGTGTTCACAACAAATGTGAAATCGGCCGAGATAACGATCCCCAGCGATTCGGCGAACGGTGAATCCGCGCTCATCGCGAAATCCGCCGCGACCCCGCTCTCCCGAATCGCCATCACGCCCTCGGCCGAGAACCGAATTAACGGGTTATCCAAATCCGGCGAGGCCAGGAAGAGGTCGGCATCGATAAAGAGCATCGCACCTTCCGGATCGACCTGAAGGAGATACAGCCCGCGCATCGCAAAAAGTTCCGCGTCCGCCACCCGAAGACGAATAACGCCTTCCATCACGACCCGCCCGTAAACGCCCGCCGGAAGATTGACTTCGATTCCTCCGATCCTATCGACCGCTTCGCCGGTGGTGTTCACCTCGAGACGGAAGCTGACGTCAAACTCGATTCCCAGCGGAGCCTCGTCAACCTCGAAGGCGCGGCGCAATTCCAGACTCGCAACCACCCCGGATTCGTCGACCTGAAGCGCCCCCTTGGCGGAGAGTTCGAAGATCGGCGTTTCGCCGGCGAAGATTCCGAGAATCGCGCTCGCGGTAATCATCAGGAACCCGTCGCGCGCCTCGAGATAGAATTCCCCTTCCATCTTGAACGCGGCGACTTCAAGTGTGCCGACCGCATGAACGAGCGCGTACGGTTGCGCTTCCATGCCTTCATACGGAATTGCCGAAACCGTGATTTCCCTCGAATCGCCTGCTTCATCCGGAACCGTAAGAACAATGTCACGGCCGGTGGTGTTGACGACGAGCGAGAAAGCCGCTTCGAACGTGATCCCGATGGACTCGGCCAAAGGCGTTTCCAGAGTCGCCTGGATATCGGCGGCTACCCCCTCCTCGTCCGCGCGAAGAATCCCTTCGGCGTGGAAAACGATCAACGGATTATCGAGATCCGGCGAAGCGATGAACAGATGGGCCAACGCGTAGATGGAAAGTCCCGTGTCGTCGGCGCTGAGCAGAAAAACTCCGCGCATCGCGAACAATTCGACACCGCCCGGCACCAAGCGCAACGAACCGCGTGCCTCGATCCGGACATATTTGCCGGCCGCGAGATTCACCGTCACGTCGCCGATCTTCTCCACCGCTTCCGACCGCTGATTGATTTCCAGGAGGAAAATATTGTCTTCGCCGAACTCGATTCCGATCGCCGCCAGCGCTTCGTCGAGAAGTTCGTTCGTTTCGCTCCGCAGCATTACTTTCGCCGCGATTCCACTTTCGGCGATCTCGAAAGCCCCAAGCACATGGAACATCAGAATCGGATTCTCCGGTCCGATATTCACACCCATCGAAGCATCCGCCGTGACGTAAACATTGCTCCCCATCACCGAGAAGTCGAAACGCCCTTCCATGGAGAAACCGGGAATTCCCATCGTCCCTTCGGAGCGAATCCGGAAATAGCTGCCGCTATCGGTGCCGCCCGCGAGCGCGTTTTCGAATTCGCCCGCCGCGAACGTTCCGGAACCATCGTTCACCGCGCCGGTGTGATCCAGCATCGCCACGATTTGCCCGTTGATCGCGTCGTCCCCGTTGATCGCGGCAATCAACTGCGTCGCCGTCGTTCCTCCCTCGCCCGCTTGTATGCGGACAGTCAGGACATTTGTCTCCGAATCGTATTCCACCGTTTCCTCGCCGGCCGCGGCGCCGTCGACAAGGCGCAACTTCATCCCGTTGAAAGCGCTCGACGGATCCAGCGTCCGCAACCGGATCGCGTTGTTCTCGCCAGCCGGATTCAGGAACCCTTCTGCATGGGCCGCGTCGGGCGCGGGCAAATTGACCGGAATTCCGAGAATCGAACCGACCGGCGCGCCGGTGGTATTGATCTCCACCGTAAAGTTCATGTCCTGGCCGAAGAAGAAGCCGGGGAGAAACTCGACTTCGCTCGCGTCAAAACCACGGCGGAATCGCTGCTCGTATTTCCCGGCGATTCCCTTATCCGAAATCTGCAGCGCGCCCAACACATCGTAACGGATCAAAACCACATCCGTCATCGGGATTCCCAGCTCGAAAAGACCGTGAACTCCGATCCCGACACCAACCTCCGAAATTTCCAAACCAAACGAGCCCAACACGCGGAAACCAAACGCCTCCAATTCCCCGTGCGCCATAATCCGCCCATAAGCCGCCAACGGACCGGTCGCCTCGAACGACGCGCCGCTGCCATCGTTCGCCGGATCCTCCGTCAAATCGAGAGCGGCGGAGAAAGTTCCTTCCGCGTTGATGGCGTTGATAATATCGAGCGCGGTCGATCCGTCGGCGCCGGCCTGGATATGGACCGTCAACGTAGACCCTCCGTCGAAGATCGCGAATTCCGCCCCCTTCACCACGTCGTCTACCAGAACGAATTGGAACTCGTTCACCGCCTCGCCGGTCTCGCCCGCAGTCACCAGGATCGCGCTGTTCGGCGTAGTCAGACCGGTGCGGGGATCCGTCTGATGAATTTTCGCTGTCGCCTTCTCCGAATCCGTGCCGCCGCTGAATTGGAAATGCGCGTAACCGCCCGGCGCGCCGGAAACGAAGAACTTCTCCGGCAACCAGGCCGGACGCTGAATAAACACCGGCATTTCCAAATGAAGATCGCGGCCGAACGTATTGATGTGCAGCTCGAAGGCCGCGTCGATCGTCATCTTCGTCCATTCCGGAAAGTTCGACTCCAAGTCCAAATTGAACCGTCCCACGATTCCCTCGAAGCTCAGGAGCAACGCGCCCCCGGATGCGAAAGCGAGCAGCGGATCGCCGCCGGTCGGAGAAGGCAGTGCGATTTCGACTTCCGGAATGTAAAAAAGAATTCCTTCGATCGAGAGTTCGAATGCGAACGAATCCTGCCACTCGAAACCGAACATGCTGACGTATCCCGCCCCTTCGAAGAGCGCGTACATCCGGCCCGTTTCCTCACCAAGCCCGCCGAAGAGCGGCTTTCCGCCAGGAGAATCCGGCAGATGAAGCTCATTGCTTCCGTCCGGCAACGTCATTCCGACCGGAGCCGTCAAAGTGAACTCCTTCCGCGTCGTGTTGATCGTCACGAGGAAGGAGCCGCCGAAAGCGAAATCGATTTCTGGAATATCTTTGAATGGATCGGCATCGATTGCCACCGACGCCTGACCCACAAGACCGTCCGCCGTAATCACCAGCAGCAAGCCCGCCTCGAACCGGAGGAACGCGTCGTCGGTTCCCGGTTTGACAATCACCAAATCCGCGTTGGCCAAAAACGCCGCGCCTTGATCGCTGAACTCCAGCATCGCGAGACCCTCCACCCGGAAAAACTCGCGGTCGTCGATCTCGAAAATCACCCCGCCGCCGATCCGGACGCGCACGTAAGTTCCTGCGTCGAGAGAAACTTCGAACCCGCCGATTTCGTCGATGGCTTGACCGGTCGTATTGATCTGGGCCAAAAGTCCGGTTCCGTCGGTGAAACGGATTCCCGCCGCTTCCAGCAACCCGGCGCTCGGGCCCGCCGACAATTGCGCCGCCAAACCGTCGCCATTGAGAACCAGCACTCCCACCACCGAAAACTCCAGCGATCCCAATCCAGCCGCCGAAGCGCCGATCCGGGCATCCGCAGTGATCAGAAGCCCGTCCAAAGTTACTTCGAACAGGAAGTTCCCCTCCAGATACGCGACGTCGAGAATGTTCAGCGCACCGTTCGCCGTAATGCGGAGATAATTCCCCTCCGGCAAATTCACCTCCAGCGCACCGATATGGGAAACTGCGACGCCGCGCGTGTTTATCTCCAGCCCAAACCGGATTTCCGCGCCAAATTCGAAGCCGAGGCCGTGGCCCTCGTCGATTTCGAATCTCCGCCAGAGTTCAGCCTTGGCGACGATTCCATCCCCGTTGATTTCGAGCGCGCCAAGCGCGCCGAGGGAAATCACCTCTATGCCGCCCACCTCCAAATCGATGCGGCCGAGAAAGTTGTATTGGAGCAACCCTGGGCTGACCGTCAGACCGAAAAGTCCTTCGATACTGAAACCGCCAACCCGCAGAATCCCTTGCCCGTCGATCGTCACGTAAATCTCCCCATCCGTCCGCGCGAACGTCTGAGCTTCGAACGTGCCGCTTCCGTCGTTCGCCCCGGCGATATCCTGGTCGAGTGAAAGGACGTAAGGAATCATCGCGTCGTTCACCACTTCCACCACCCGGGAAGCCGTGGTCCCATCGATGCCGCCGGCGATGTGAATCGTCAGAATCAAATCGGACGCGTCGAATTCCGCGTACTCGTTTCCGAGAGTCACGGTATCCGCGAAAACCACCGTCAATCCGTTCCATTCGGTGCCGGTTTCCCGCGCCTCGATCCGAAGCGCGTTGTGATTCCCCGAAGGATCGATTGTTCCGGAAGCTTTCGTGCCGTTCAGACCGCCCCGAACAAAATCCATCTCAAGCCCGCGCCGCACCGTCACTTCGCTGCCATCGATCATCTCGATCGTGGCGTCGCGGAACGTCGTATTTACCAAAAGCTGGAACTCTCCGCCGATCTCCACATCGAGGGAAGCCGGTAGATTCGTCACCAACTCCAGTTTCACAATCCCGGCCAAACCGAGGCCGTTGAGCTGGAACGCCCCCACGCCGGTAAACTCGAGAAGGTTTTCTCCTTCGTCGAAAGGCGACGGAATCGCCAAATGAGCCGGCACGCCAAACGAGATTCCTTCCGCTTCGAGTTCCAGCTCATACTCGCCGGTAAGCTCGTAGACGTCCTGAATCCGGATACCGCCCGCGATCCGGAACATCGCGTAAATCCGGCCCGGTTCGCCCGGATTCGGCGAATCCGGAATATGGATCGGCTCTGGAGACTCGCCGGCCTCTCCGCTGTGTTCGCCCCAAAGCGGCGGCGGCGTGTAATCGACCGCCCCACCCGTCGTGTTTACGACCAGGGTAAAATCGCCGAACAAATTGAAATCGGGATCCGTCCAAATCTGCGCGTCGAAGCTTCCGTCGATCCTCGCCGCCAACCCGTCGCGATCCAGCTTGAGTCCGCCAGTGATGCCGACACGGAGCAACTCGATCGGCTCTTCCTCGAATCTCGGCAGCGAAACCACAAGGTCCGCGTTGGCGTACATCAGAAGCCCGGCGGCCGCGCTCATCTCGCTGATAAAAATCCCTTCGAGACGGAACAGCTCGAATCCGGCCGGACGCACATACAGATTACCCTCGGAATAAAGCGCGAGCGATTCCGGTCCGACATCGATTTGCACCGTCTCGTCGCCGCCCGGCATCGCGACATGAAGCGTCTTCACCTCCGAGGTCGTGTTGAACTGCAAGACGGAGCGGGCGTCGAGTTCGATTCCCGCCGCGCCCAAAATCGATCCAACCGCCGGTCGAACATTAAACGCGCCCCAGAACTGCGGATTCCCCTCCAACCCGTAAGTCAAATAAGCCAAGCCACCCGCCCGAACTTCACCAAACGGATTCAGATCGAGCGACGCTTCCACTTCGATTTCCACCAACCCGACGCCGATCGCGCTGATCGCGATCTGTCCTTCCAAACTAAACGTCGTGACGAACGCGTTGAAATCCATCCCGCCGTTGATCACGAAACGAATGGCCGGAACTTCCTCTCCCTCGAGATTCAACGCCGTCGTGATCTCGAACGAAAGCGAACCGCGAATCGTCAGAATCGCCGGATTTTCCGGCAAATCGACCAGGATCGCCATCCGCGCTCCCGACGGAACACCGGTATCGGAGGAAATGAGATCGCTCAAATCGACCAGCATCTTCGCCTTCACCAGCGTGATCCCGACACCGCCCGCCGTAACTTCGATATCGCCCGACAAGAGGAACGCCCCCTGCGTGCTGACCATCATATCGACATTTCCGCGGATTCCCTGCACGTATTCGGAAGTCAACGTTCCGCCGAGCTCGAACATCATCGGCTTGGTCAGGAAATCCAATCCCGGAAGTCCGAGCGACGGACCGCCGGAAGCGAGTGTCGCGACCTGCTGCTCAAGCAACCCGACCCATTCGTCGGCGGAAATCTCATCGGCGGACCGGAATTCCGGATCGCGCAATCGCAACGGATCCGGATTGCCCTCCTCGTCCAAAATACTCGGGAACTCCGCTCCAAAACGAACTCCGCCGCGAACGCCCGAGAGCGCCAGTCCCGTCGTCGGCTCGAAGAGAATCGGCGCCTTCACCGAAACGTAGATCACCAGCGGTCCGACTTCGGAGAAGCCCATCAGCAGGGTCGTTCCAAACTTGCCCGCCATGTTGAACTCGCCCCGGATCATCGCGTACATTATCCGGCGGTCGATTATCTCCTCGTTACCCCGATCCACCTCGGGCACGAGGTTCCCATCCGCATCCAACGGCGCGAGCCCCAAAGTTAGGCTCGCCGAAGCAACGCCGCCGCCAAAGTTGAACGTCGTCGAAAGAGCGAAAGCGTCCAAACTGACGATCGGGAACTTGCCCGCTCTCAACAACCCGATGTCGAGCGAAACATTGTCCACGCTCCCGGTCATCGGCAGCGGAAATTCATCCGTGATCCGCGCGGAGAAACTCAGGATGAAATCGAAGGGATCAGCCGTGATATCATGCCAACGAACCGTGATGTTCGAAAGTTCGATCGGCAACCAGTCCGGGAATCCGAACATTCCGGGCGTCGGCGGATTGATCGTCACCGCGAATCCGGCCAAAGGAACGAAATTGAAATCCGCGTCGATCGCGAAATTCGCCGCGCCGCCGCCCAGTCCGCCTATTCCCGGGAACGAAACGCTCATGGTTCCGATCTCGATCAAATATTCCCCCGGTCCGGGATTGAAATCGATGGAAGCCTCGGTCGCCTGAAATACCATCAACGAGCCAAACTCGACCCGGATCCGTTCAATTCCCGCACCGAGCAACTGGATTGATTCCAATTCGATGGAGGTCAAATCCCCGAAGTCGATCACCATATCGAATCCGAGCTGCGCGTTCTCCACCACCACGGCTCCGCCGCGCAACGAGAAGCTCAGGCCGAACATCCCTTCGACCTCCAGACGGCCCGTCTCCATGTCGTAGGAACCGAAAAGATCGATCGACGCGCCGGCGCCGCTCGTCTCCAAACCGGCTTCGATGCTCAACGAACCGCCGAAATCCGTTACAAACGCCCCATCCTGATAACCGCCGAACGTCAGCGTTCCACCCAAAGTGAGCGGGCCCAGATTCAGATCCGCGAATCCGATGGTGATCGGGCCGATATCGGTCGGACGAATCACCCCGTCGACAATCGACACCCCGAAACTGAACGTCTGCGTGCCATCCGTGATCTCCTCCGTATCGCCGATCCGGAGAATTGGCGTAAACGGCAATCCGGCCAAAACGCCGAAATCAAAATAACCGCTCACCTCGAGAGCGAAATCGCTGAAGTCCCGCTGCCCCTGCTCATCGACAGGGCCAATGAAGTCGATCGTCACCGCCGTCACATCGAACGGCAAGATGCCGCCCAGTCCGAGCGCCGCCGCGAATCCCGCGTCAGCCAAAACCGAAGCGCTTCCCAACGTGAACGCTCCCTCTTGCGTCAACTGGAACTCCGTGATGGCCACCCGAATTCCCGCCAGCGGAAGGAACTCCGCCGTCACTTCCGCAAACCGGAACAGCGGCGCGCCCGCATCCACCGCGCCGAGGTTGATCTCGGCATCCGCGACCGTCACGTAAAACACGCCCGAAATCTCCGCCTCCACAAAACCGGTCTTCCATTCCAGGCTGCCGACCACCGTATTCAGGCTCGCGTAAAGACCGGGCGTCGTTTCACCGGACACCGGATCGGTATAGGTCGTCGCACTCGCGAGACCGCGTCCGCCGTTCACATTCGGGAACAGCTTGGCAGAAGCCGCCTCCACCGTGAATGTTCCGGAAAGGCTCAAGTCGGTGAACGAGAAATTGAAACCGTCGATCGTAACCGACAACCCTTCCGTTTCCAGAATTCCGTCGAGCATGCTCGCGGAAGCTGGCGACATAATTCCCTGCGGAGCGGCATCCCCCGAACCGCTCCGGAAAATCCCAGCGAGATTCACATTGAACCCGTCGATCCCGACGCCGTCCGGACCGACCGTCACCTGAAACTCGGTTGGCACCGTGAACGTGAAAATCGGATCGGCCAGATCGCCGATCGTCATGGACGCGTTGTCGATCAGAATGGAAACGCTCGGACCATCGACAATCAACTCCATCCGCGAAACCGCGACCGCAAAAACTCCCCCGATCGCCAAAGTCGCCAATCCTTCCGGAGTCTCGCTCAGCTCGACCCGAAGATAAACCGCGCCGCCTCCATCGCTCAAGTTAACGGCGTCTCCACCCAGTGTCACCGTCTGAGCCACGCCGGTCGTGTTGATCTCCAACGCCGCCGTTCCCGTGAGAACGAATCCTTCAAATTCCGGACCATCCACGACCGCTTCCCGCATCGCGCCGTAGAAACCCGCCTCGCCAAAAACGAAGGCGAAATCCGCGTCCCGAATCCCGATGACCCGCGTCTCGCCCGCCATCAACAGAACGTTCACATCCTCGCCGCCGAAACTGACCGTCGCCCCATCCTGCTCGAAATAAAGTGCCGTGGCGACAAACCGGCTCCCAAACGCTTCCAACGTCGCGGGCGTATTCAAATCGACCGCGGCAACCTCCGCCCGAACGTAAATCTCCCCGCCTCCGTCGCTCAACTCGACCGCGTTTCCACC
>CAZJCL010000042.1:0-14690 GCA_964544025.1 uncultured Opitutales bacterium
GGGGGCTGAAGACGTCGGGGAGGGTTTCCCAAGGGCCGGTCAGTTCGTTGGCTCTTTGGAGGGATCCGCGATCCCAGAGCAGTTCGATTGCGGAATCGGCGCGGCGGATGGCGAGGTCCGGCGGGGTGGGCGGGACGAGCGATTTGATTTGGTAGATGACGCCTTGGCCTCTGCCGTTGCCAGTGTGCCCGCCCGTGACGAAGTCGGCGATGAAGAGCGACTCGCGGGTTGCGAGGAGGCCGTCGAGATGGCCGATTCCGACTTGTCGGCCGCGAATGAAGTGGAAGTATTCGCCGGTTTCGGGATCGGCGAAGATCACGGGGTTTTCATCGTTATCAAGCCCGCCCGAATTGTATTTTCCGTGGAATCCGATGAAGAGGCCGCGGTTGAGGTAGGAGGGAAATCCGGGGGGAGCGTAGACGACATCGTTGGGGCCTTCGGCGCGGAGGCCGGTCATCGGGTCGGGGATCGGTTGGAAGGCGATGAGCGGTTGGACGCCTTCGCCGCCGACGATTTGGCCGGTGCGATAGGCGGTGTAGTTATTGGGGAAACCAAAATCGGGGACGGGAGTTTGGCCGATCGTTTCGCGCGCGATGAAGTTGATCTCGTCGGCGCTGTGCGGTTCGTTGACGTTTGCGAGTCCGTCGATGCCGTTGTCCTGGAAATAAAGATCGCCGGTGGTGGGATGGATCGCGAAGCCGGCGGCGTTGCGGAGGCCGGTTCCGATCGGCGTTACGCCGGTCATGCGGACGGTGGTTCCTTCGTCGGCAATCGTCATCATGTAGGCGGCGGCGCCCGCGAGTTCTTGTCCGGAGACGCCGGGGACGTTCGCGCTGGAAAGTTTCACGACCCGGGTGGAGGGGGCGAAGTTGTGTTCGGAGCCGATTTGGAAAAAGAGGTCGTAGCTGTTCGCGACGCCGGGAGTTTCCCGTAATTCGAGGGTTGAATGCGAGTGATAGGCGCTGTTGCCGGGATAGGCGAAGTTGATTTGGCCGACGAGGGAGAGAGGGGCGTCGAGGGAGTCGCCGATTCGGAGGATGATGATCGGTTGGCTGCGGCCGGTGACAAAAACGAGGGAGCCTCCGACTTCGACGGCGGTTTGCGCGGCGGGAAGGTTGGTGTAGGCGACGGAGGAGGATTCGGCGACGCCATCGCCATCCGCGTCCAGGAAACGATGCAGTTGACCGGTGCTTTGTGAAAACGAAGTTCCGTTGTTGGCCAGCACGAGGAGCGATCCGTCCGGAAGCTCGGCCATCCCGAGTGGGAAATGGAGGCGGTCGGCGAATTTGGTGATCCGGAAATCGGCGGGGTCGACATGGGGTCCTTCGACGGTGAAGGGAACCGCGGCAACGGGAGAAGCGGAGAGGGTCGCGGCGAAAAACAGGCGCAGAAGGGAGAAGGAGCGAAGCGGCATAAGTGGAAACCGGGTTTGGGATTTGCGATGAGCGTGCGGGGGGAGAATGAGAAACGTGCGGAGAAAGGTCAAACTGTGGTTTTCGGTTGGCGCTTTCCGGTTGCCGGTCTGTTGGGCGGGTTTTGCTTTTGGGGGCGGTTGGAGTAATCTGACGCGAGGTGTTGGACGATGCGTTATTTGGCTTTGATAACGGATTATGACGGGACGCTCGCGCATCATGACCGGGTGGGCGACGAGGCGGTGGCGGCGCTGGAGCGGTTGCGGGCGTCGGGGCGACGGGCGATTCTCCTGACGGGGCGGCGGTTGGGAGATTTGTTTTCGGTGTTTCCCCATCAGCGGTTGTTCGACTGCATCGTGGCTGAAAACGGGGCGGTGATTTATAATCCTCAGACGCGGGCGGCCCGGAGTCTGGCCAACCCGCCGCCGAAGAAGCTGGTGCAGGCTTTGCGGGTGCGAGGCGTGGAACCGCTCGATGTCGGCGAAGTCGTGATCGCGACGAATGAGCCGAACCGGAGGGCGGCGCAGGAGGCGATTTGGGAGCTGGGATTGGAGGTGCAAATCATCGGGAATCGGGGTGCCGTGATGCTGCTTCCGGGCGGAGTCAACAAGGCTTCGGGGATGAGGGAGGCGCTGCGGGTGCTTAAGTTATCGCGGCACGAGGTGGTGGGTATCGGAGACGCGGAGAATGATCATTCTTTTCTGGCGCGGTGCGAATGCGCGGTGGCGGTGGCGAACGCGATTCCCTCGATCAAGGAGGATGTGGCGTTTGTCACGAAGGCGGAAAACGGGGCGGGCGTGTGCGAGTTGATCGAGGAGTTGGTAGCGAGCGATCTTCGGCGGATGGAAGGGCAGATACCCCAGCATTTGATTTCGCTGGGGACGAAGGAGGACGGTTGTCCGGTTTCGATCGCGCCGTTCGGGAAAAGCGTGCTGATAGTCGGGCCGTCGAGCAGCGGGAAATCGACTCTGGCGGCGGCGATCGTCGAGCGGTTGATTGGGAAGGATTACCAGGTTTGCATCATGGATCCGGAGGGGGATTACGGATCGCTGCCGAATTTGGTGGCTTTGGGCAACCGGTGGAGGGAGCCGAATATTCAGGAAATTATCGCGATTTTGGAGGATTCGCGGGTGAATCTGGCGATCAATTTGTTGGGGATCGCGTTGGAGGACCGGCCGGAGTTTTTCGCGCGTTTGCTTCCGCATTTGCAGGCGATGCGGGCGCGAACGGGGCGGCCGCACTGGTTTGTGGTGGACGAGGCGCATCACCTGTTGCCGCCGGTGCGGGGACTCGGTGCGGCGGCTGTGCCGAAAACATTCGGGGAAACGATTTTCGTGACGGTGCATCCGAATCATGTGTCGGAGTCGGTTCTTTCGGAGATTAATTTGGTGGTCGCGGTCGGCCGGGATCCGCGGCGGGCGATGGCGAGTTTTTCCGGAGTCAGCGGCAAGGAGTTGCGGTGGCCGGAAGGATTGGATTACCGGGCGGAACATGTGGTCGCGTGGTTTCTGAATAAGGAGGAGCCGTTTTCGCTTCGTCCGGAACCGGGGCATGGCGAGCGGATTCGTCATCACCGGAAATACGCGGAGGGGGATTTGCGGTGGCATAGTTTTTACTTTCGGGGGCCGGAGGGGACACTGAATTTGCGGGCGCAGAATTTGGCGGTTTTTTGTCAGCTGGCGGCGGGAGTGGATGAGGAGACGTGGATGTATCATTTCCGGCGCGGCGATTATTCGCGCTGGATCCGGGAATGCGTGCGGGACGGGCCGATGGCGGATGAGGTGGAGCGGTTGGAGCGTTGTCCGGAAATTTCGGCGGAGCAGTCGCGGCACGCGGTGCGGGATTTGATTTGCGCGCGGTATACGTTGCCGGAGTGAGGGGGGCGTAAATTCGCGGATTACGGATTTGAACGAATAGGCGGGGGAAGGTAGTTCCTTTCCGTGATGAAAGTCGTTCTTGCTGAGAAGCCGTCGGTTGCCCGGGATTTGGCCAAGTTTTTGGGGGCCGGTTCGCGGGGGAACGGGTTTTTCGAGGGGAACGGGTGGAGGGTGACTTGGGCGTTCGGGCATATGGTGGAGTTGCAGGAGCCGGAGGATTACCGGCCGGAATGGAAGGTGTGGCGGTTGAGCGATTTGCCGGTGATTCCGGAGGCGTTTCAGCTGCGGGCGCGAAAGGATGGGTCGGCGGCGGAGCAGTTGCGGACGATCGAGCGGCTGTTTCGGGAGGCGGACGAGATTGTTTGCGCGACGGACGCGGGGCGGGAAGGGGAGTTGATTTTTCGTTATATTTTGACTTGGGCCGGTTGCGAGGGGAAGCCGTGCCGGAGGTTGTGGATCAGTTCGTTGACGGCGGCGGCGATCGAGAAGGGGTTTGGGAATTTGCAGCCGTTGGAGAAGTTTGACCGGCTTTACCGGGCCGCGAAGTGCCGGAGCGAGGCGGACTGGATCGTGGGGTTGAACGCGACGCGGTTTTTCACGCTGGAGTATGGGAAGCGGAAATTGCTGCTGAGTATCGGGCGGGTGCAGACGCCGATTTTGGCGATGATCGTGAATCGGGATTTGGAGATCGAGTATTTCAAGCCGAAGGATTTTTGGGAGGTGCATACGGTTTGCCGGGGGGCGACGTTTAAGCATACGGAAGGGAAATTCGACGAGGCGGAGAAAGGGCAGGCAGTGGTCGAGGCGGCGCGGGAGCATCCGTTGGTGGTGCAATCGGTTTCGAAGAAAAAGGAGAACGCGAATCCGCCGCAATTATACGATTTAACCTCGTTGCAGCAGGACATGAACCGGATGTACGGGTTTACGGCGGATCAGACTTTACGGCTGGCACAGGGGCTTTACGAGAGCAAGCATTTGACGTATCCGAGGACGGACAGCCGTTATATCAGTTCGGATATTCAGCCGACGATCGCGCCGTTGCTGGAGGCTTTGCGGAAGTTGAAACCGGAGGAGATCGGGGCGCTGGATTTGGGGAAGCTGATATTCAATAAACGGATCGTGGACGACAAGAAGGTTTCGGATCACCACGCGATTTTGCCGACGGAGGTTTTGGGGGATCGGTTGGGCGGGGATGAGCGGAAGCTTTACGACGCGGTGGTGGTGCGGTTGATCGCGGTGTTTTATCCGCCTTGCGTGCAGGCGGTGACGGTGGTGGACGCGTTGGCGGGGGAGATTCCGTTTCGGGCGCGGGGGAAGGTTTTGCTGGATCCGGGCTGGCGGGCGCTTTACGGGACGGCGGCACCGGAGGACTCGGACGGGGCGAAGGATGGGAAAGGGGAAGCGGCGCAGGAGATGCCGGATTTTCGGAAGGGGGAGTCGAATCCGCATGAGCCGTCGTTGCAGCAGTTCAAGACGTCGCCGCCGAAACGGTTTAACGAGGCGACGTTGTTGCAGTTGATGGAAACGGCGGGGAAGAGCGTGACGGACGAGGCGTTGAAGGAGGCGCTGAAGGAAAAAGGCGTGGGGACGCCGGCGACGCGGGCGGCGATCATCGAGGTTTTGATTCAGCGGAAATTCGTGGAGCGGCGGAAGAAGAATCTGATCAGCACGGAGTTTGGGCGGGGGTTGATTTCGCTGGTGCGGGACGAGCGGTTGAAGTCGCCGGAGTTGACGGGGGATTGGGAATTCCGGCTGAAGAAGATCGAGCGGGGGGAATACGATCCGGAGAAGTTCATGGCGGAGGTGGCGGACTATACGCGGGAGATTTTGCGGGATACTTCGGCGAAAACGGTGGATACGGGGAACTTGGGGCCGTGTCCGGTTTGCAACGCGCCGGTGATTCGGGGGAAGCGGGCGTATGGGTGTTCGGAGTGGAAGAGCGGGTGTAAATTCGTTTTGCCGGGGGAGATTTGGGGGGTGACTTTGGGGGCGGAGTTGGCGCGGGAGATTTTGGTGCACAAGCGGAGTTTGCGGCCGCACTCGGTGGAGGTGGAGGGGAAGAAGGTTTTCGCGACGCTGGTTTTGGGGAAGGAGGGGGAGTTGGGTTACGAGGCGGTGGATGTGGTGAAAACGAGCGGAGGGACGGAGCGGATGGGGGCGTGTCCGGTTTGCGGAGGGGATGTGGTGGAGGGGAAGAAGGCGTATGGTTGTTCGAATTGGGAGAACGGTTGCCGGTTCACGATTTGGAAGACGATCGCGCGGAAGGAGATTTCGGTGGAGATCGCGGCGCAGTTGCTGGAGAACGGGGTGACGGAGGTTTTGGCGGGATTTACGTCGAAAGCCGGGAAGGAGTTCGAGGCGAAGCTGGCGGTGGTGGATGGGGAGGTGAAGTTTGTGTTTTGATGGGTCGGGGGGAGTGGCGGAAGGGGCGGAGTTCAACCACGAATGGACACTAATTAACACTAATTAACACGAATTTATTAGGATCGGGATTTAACAGAAGGTAGCGAAGGAAGCGAAGGAGGTTTTGAACGGGAGGGATAGCGGAGATGGGGAGGGGCGCGAATGAACGTGGAATTGACTCTGGATGTTTAACCACAGATTTGCTTCGCCATCTTCGCTCCCGCTACGTCACAGATGGGCACAGATAAAGGCGGGATTTGCGACATGAAAAATCTTGTTCAAAGAACAAGGTTTTGGCGGATTGTAGTACAGAGTACACGGACGGTGGGGGGGGAGGCGGGGAGGGTTGCGTTTTTTTTGGGGCGCGGTATTTTGTGAGGCGTGATTAGCGGGCCTGGTGGAGTTTTTACCCTTTTTGTTCTTTCGGCGGCTCTCGCGGCTTTTCCGGGAAACCGGGCGGTGCGTATGTTGGGATGGATCTTTCCGGCTGCGGCTTTGGTTTATGTTGTATTCTCTGTTGTTTTGGAGGGCGAAGGCTGGACGTTTGTCTTTGCGCCTATTTTTGCCTTTGGCATTCCTTACATGGTTTTCACTTTGGTTAATGATGCTTTTGAGAAGCATCTGTGAAACCGGGCTTTTTTTAGGCCGTTAGTTGTATCTCCAGATCCAGGTGTTGAGCGAGAGGGCGAGGAGGGTCCAGAGGTAGTAGGGGAGCAGGAGGAGCGCGGCGAGGGGGGAGCGGCGGCGGAAAAGAGCGATGGTTGCGGTGAGGGCGAGGAGGAGAAGAATCAGGTCGAGGAGTGCCCAGCTGGTTCGGGCCGATCCGAAGAAGAGCCACGACCAGAGCGCGTTGAAGAGGATTTGCAATCCGTAGGCGGCGAGGGGGAGACGGTTTTGGGCAAATCCGCCTCGCCGCCAGACGAGCCAGGCGGCTATCGCCATGAGCGTGTAGAGGATCGGCCAGACGACTCCGAAGGCCCAGCCGGGCGGCGTCCAGGGCGGTTTGTTCAGGTCGGCATACCATGGGCCGGGGGAAAATTGACTGCCGAACCATGCGACGGCGAAAGAGAGCGCGAGCCAGCCGATTAGGCCTAAGATTTGGTGGGGGACGGGGAAGGTTACTGGGTGTTGCGCGGTTTTTGGGGATGACATCGGTGAAGTGGATTCTGGGAAATCGTAATCCGGGGAGGCGGGAACGGCAAGTGGGGACCGGGTTTGGCGCGGGGGATTGGGGGTTTCGGGGAGGGCGGGCTTTTGCCACGGGGGGTCTCAGGGACTGAGACTCTCCAGGTTGTGGTATTTGTTTTGGGTTGGAGGAGAATTGGGTTTTCGCGGCGGGGAGTTTGGGTATTGTGGGTGTTTCCGATGAAAGGTTTTTTTCAGTTTTTGGGGGTGGGGGTTTTGTTTTTCCTTGTTCAGGTGGCGGGGGCGAGGGGCGATGAAAGCGATATTTTGTTCCGGGATGGGGTTCGAATTCATGTGGAGGACACGGAGACCCGGGTGGGGGTGGCGAAGGTGCGATTGAATATCAGTGTGTTGAAAATCGAGAACCGGAGGGTGACGGGGGAATACCGGATTCGGGTGCCGTTGCTGAAGTCGAAGAACGACGACGGGTTGATCGATCTCGGGTTTCAACAGGAGATGCCGGCGACGTTTCATTCGGGGGGAGTTTTGAAGGGGGACGGGATCAGCAAGGTTTTTGAGGAAGATCCTCCGCGGGTTATTACGTGCGAGATTATTCCGGATGCGGCTTCGAAGATGTCGGGGGTGATTTTGCTGACGATCGAGACGACGGACCGGGAGATCGAGTTCGAATCGCGCTACCGGGTTTTCGAGGTCGAGGACGAATCGGGAAAGGGGAAGCCGGAGGAGCGGCGGGCGGAGTGGTTGTGAGGGGGAAGGTGTTATAGGTTCTTAGATTACCGAAGCGTTGGGCAATTTTTTGGCGGCGCGTTCGAAGGAGATCATTTTCGCGCAATGCTGGTTGTATTCTCCGTGGATCAGTCGGTCGACGAAACCGGGTTTGGCTTGGGCCAGGTTAGGTTGTTGCAGGATTTGCGCCGCGGAACCGAGGGAGTGGATTTCATCCGAGAGGAGGAATGTTCGCAGGGTTTCGAGCGCTTCGGGTTTGGGCACGCCGTAATGGTACTGCAACGCGTGATACGTCTCGGTTACGACCAAATCGCTGACGGCCGCTTTTCCGCCGTTTGTAACGATTTCATCGAGTGCGGCCACGGCGGCCTTGGCTTGGTTTTCGGGTTCTCCGGTGAGCAGGCGCAACACGACGGATGTGTCCAGCCCGACGGGTAATGATTTAGTCATTTTCGCTGGAGGTTGATCGAGCCGCGCGTATGGATTCGCGAATGCTTTCCATCGAATGCTCTTTGCCTTTCGCGTATGCGCGAAGCGATCCCAGCCATGGACGGGCTTTTGGCCGGGCGGGCTGCAAGAGCCAAGAGGTGGAGCCATCCTTGTTTTCGCGAGACGTTAAGATGATCTCATCACCTGGGGCAATGCCGAGGGATTCGCAGACGCGGGCGGGGAAGGTGGCTTGCCGTTTGGAGGTGAGCTTCATTTTGAGCATGCTTTACGTTACCGCCACTGCCTTACTTGTCAATTGTCGGGTAAGGCAGTGGCGAGGTGAAGGATCCGGTTTAGAAGGAGTTTCAGGCGGTTTTGAGTGGTTTTACTTCCTGACGAATGCGAGGCAGCATTTCGCGTTCCGCCACGCGAAGCTCGTAGTTCTTTTGCAGGTTGAGCCAGAGGCCGGGTGAAGTGCCGAAATAGGCCGCCAAACGCAAGGCGGTTTCCGCCGTGATCGAGCGTTTACCGTGAATCAATTGGTTCATTGTCGATTGGGAAATGCCGGCGTCCGCCGCGACTCGGTAAGGCGTGATGTTGGCCGGTTTGATAAATTCTTCCAAAAGAATTTGTCCGGGATGCGGTTCGGGCAGAAGGTCGTTTTGGTTTTTCATGGAAGCAGGTATTTTGGCGGGTTCAGTCGTCCCTTCGGGACTTGTTCCTATTGGATGTGGGGGCCCGGCGTTGAAACGCCGGGTTATTTTCGGATGTCCCTCCGGGACAAATGGACGGGCGGTTGGCCCCGGTTTTGGGACGGATGGGTCAGGAACGGGAATAATGTGGCACGAGTATGGGCTGGGCAGCAATAGTGTTCCCCCGGGGAGGCGGAGCGGTTTAAGGTGGAGGCGAAAGCGAGCCAAACCTCCGCTCACTTGCAATAGTGTTCCGCAGGGAGGCGGGGCGTTTTAAGGGCTGAAACCCTCACTCCTGCCTTGAAGGGCGGGGCTTGGGCACGGGAAAAGGTTGAAGCCCTCACTCAGACCTTGCAACGACGGAAACGGGCTGTAGGCCTCGCTCTTGTCTTGAACGACGGAGGGAAGGAGTGAGGCCCTCAACTCTTGCTTCTTACACGTTGAAGCGGAAGAGGGCTACGTCGCCGTCTTTGAAGATGTATTCTTTGCCTTCGAGGCGATATTTGCCGGCTTCGCGGGCGGCGGCTACGCTGCCGAGGCTGTTGAGGTCGTCGTAGGAGACGACTTCGGCTTTGATGAAGCCTTTTTCGAAATCGGAATGGATCACGCCGGCGGCTTGCGGGGCTTTCATGCCTTTGAGAATGGTCCAGGCGCGGACTTCTTTTTCACCGGCGGTAAAATAAGTCGCGAGGCCGAGGAGATCGTAGGTGGCGCGGATGAGGGAGGAGACGCCGGAATCGTCGACGCCGAGATCGTTGAGGAATTCTTTGGCTTCCTCGGGGGAAAGATCGATTAATTCGGCTTCGATGCGGGCGCTGATGACGGTGCAGGCGGCGGCGTGGTGGTCGCGGGCGTATTTTTCGACGGCTTCGACGTAAGAGTTTCCGCCGGAGGCGAGATCGCTTTCGGCGACGTTGGCGGCGTAGAGGACCGGTTTCGCGGAGAGGAGGAAGAGGTTTTTGAGAACGGGGGTTTCCTCGTCGGCGATTTCGAAGGTGACGGCGGGTTTGTTTTCGTTGAGGTGGGGGAGGAGTTTTTCGATGAGAGCGAGGCTGGCTTGCGCTTCCTTGTCGCCGCTGCGGGCTTTTTTCTGTTCTTTTTCCTGCCGTTTTTCGAGGGAGGCGATGTCGGCGAGGATGAGTTCGGTGTTGATGGTTTCGATGTCGCGGATCGGGTCGATCGAACCCATGTTGTGGATGACGTCGGGATCGTCGAAGCAGCGGACGACGTGGACGATCGCATCGACCTCGCGGATGTTGGCGAGGAACTGGTTGCCGAGACCTTCGCCTTTGCTGGCGCCGGCGACGAGTCCGGCGATGTCGACGAATTCGATGGCGGCGGGGATGACGACCTGCGTTTTCGAGATCTTTTGCAAGACGGCGAGACGGTCGTCGGGTACGGTGACGACGCCGACGTTGGGGTCGATCGTGCAGAACGGATAATTCGCCGCTTCGGCCTTGCGGGTGCGAGTCAGCGCGTTAAATAGAGTGGATTTTCCGACGTTCGGGAGACCGACGATGCCTGCTTTCAACATGGATAAAGGGACTTGAATCGGAGGAAACCCTCTTGACAACCTTAAAATAAGACGGAATATCTTCTACTTTTTTCGATTCATCCGAAAGATTCGACTATGGCACTTAAGATTAAATTGGCACGCGGCGGCGCCGCTCATAATCCCGTTTACCGCGTGGTGGTCGGCGAAGCGCGGACGCGTCGCGACGGTCGTTTCGTGGAGATTCTCGGCACTTACAGCCCGAAAGCGAAAGGCGAGCAGCTTCGTTTGAACGTGGAGCGCGCGGAATATTGGCTGAAGAACGGCGCGTTGCCGACGGACACTTGCCGGTCGTTGATCAAGACGGCGCGGAAGAGCGCGACGGCTACGGAAGCGGCGAGCGCTTAAGCTTTTTTAACAGGCAGGGATGCCTGTTCTACTTTGAAGAGGTCCGGGATTTCCGGGCCTTTTCGTTTTCGCGGCCTGCGGTTTCGCGATGAAGATCGATTTGCTTACTCTCTTTCCGGGCATGATCCAGGGCTTTCTGAGCGAAAGCATGATTGGTCGTGCGGCGGAGGCGGGGTTGTTGCGGATCGCGGTGCATAATTTGCGGGATTGGGCGACGGACAAGCATAAGACGACGGATGACCGTCCGTTTGGCGGCGGGGCGGGGATGTTGTTGAAGCCGGAGCCGATTTTCGCGGCGGTGGAGGAGTTGCGGCGTCCGGAAACGACGACGGTTTATTTCGCGCCGGACGGGGAGAAGTTGACGACGGAGCTGGTGCGGGAGTTTGCGAAGTGTCCGCATTTGCTGTTGTTGAGCGGGCATTACGAGGGGGTGGACCAGCGGGTGCGGGATTCGTTGATCGACCGGGAGATCAGCATCGGCGATTTTGTTTTGACGAACGGGACGTTGCCGGCGGCGGTTTTTATCGACGCGGTGGGCCGCTATATTCCGGGTGTTTTGGGTGAGGAAAAATCCTTGACGCAAGATAGCTTTCGGAACAAGTTGCTCTCTTTTCCTCAGTTCACACGTCCCGCGGAGTTTCGCGGCATGAAGGTGCCGGACGTTCTGCTCAGCGGCGATCATGCTCAGATCGAGAAATGGCGGCAGGAGCACCGGGTGGAGAGGACGAAGCGGCTAAGACCAGATTTATTTAAGGAAACAGACCAATGAAAGCGATTGTTCAAGAAGTCACCCAGGACCAACTGAAAAAGGATATCACGCCGTTTAAGGTTGGCGATGGCGTGCGCGTCCACACGAAGGTGCGCGAAGGGGAAAAAGAGCGAATCCAGATTTTTGCCGGCATTGTGATCGCCCGCAAAGGTTTCGGCATCCAGGAAACCTTCACGGTTCGCCGGATTTCCTACGGAGAAGGCGTGGAGCGCGTTTTCCCGGTGAATTCGCCGAACATCGAGAAGATCGAGGTGGAGCGCGAGAGCGAAGTGATGCGTTCCCGTCTGTATTATTTACGCGACCGGATCGGCAAGGAAGCGGTGAAGGTGAAGGAGAAGCGCTTCGTGCCTAAGGCCTGACTTTTTTGTAACTGCGGTTATTGATTCGGTTTGGAAGCAGAGGGTGGCAACGCCCTCTGCTTTTTTGGGGTCAATGGCTGCGATTTTCCTTCCTCCTTGTCTTCTGCCGAGCGGAAACTATTAATTTTTAGGGCATGAAAGAAAAAACGCTGCGGGCGGATGTCGTCATTATCGGAGGAGGAACTGGCGGCTGCGCGGCGGCGCTGGCCGCGGCTCGCAATGGAAGCACGGTTATTCTGACGGAGGAGACGGATTGGATTGGCGGGCAACTGACGCAGCAAGCGGTTCCGCCGGATGAGCATCCGTGGACGGAATCGTTTGGCGTGACGCTTTCTTACCGCGAATTCCGGAATCGAGTTCGCGGATATTACCGGGAAAATTATCCGTTGACGCGGGCGGCTCACGACTCGCGGGCGTTCAATCCGGGCAACGGTTGGGTTTCGCAGCTTTGTTTCGAGCCGCGGGTGGGAGTGGCGGTTTTGGAGGCGATGTTGGCGCCTTACGTTAGTTCCGGACGGGTTCATCTGCTTCTTCGGCATAAAGCCGTGGCGGCGCAAACTGCCGGGGATCGCGTGGAGTCGGTGGTGGTTCGCGATCTGGAATTGGGCGGCGAGACGGAGCTTCTCGGCGCTTATTTTCTGGACGCGACGGAACTGGGCGATCTGCTTCCGATGACGGGAACGGAGTATGTGGTCGGGGCGGAGGGACGGGATCAGACGGGGGAGCCGCACGCGGCGGAGGTGGCGGATCCGGCGAATGTTCAGGCGTTTACGTGGTGCTTTTTGATGGATTTTCAGGAGGGAGAAAACCATGTGATCGAGCGTCCGGAGGATTACGATTTTTGGCGGGATTTCGTGCCGGAGATGACGCCGCCGTGGCCGGGGTCTTTTTTGAATTGGGAATATTCGGATCCGATTCAGCGGACGTCGCGGAGGATATTGTTTCAGCCGGCGACGGGCGACGACGGGACGAAAGGGCTTTGGACTTATCGTCGTTTGATCGACCGGCGGAATTTCGAGCCGGGATTTTACCGGGGGGATGTTTCGTTGGTGAATTGGCCGCACAACGATTACGTTTTGGGGAGTCTCATCGATGTGAGCGAGGAGGAGGCGGCGCGGCATCTGCGGGGGGCGCAGCAGTTGAGTTTGTCGCTTCTTTATTGGATGCAGACGGAGGCGCCGCGCGATGACGGGAAGGGGAACGGCTGGCCGGAGTTGCGGCTTCGGGGGGATTTGACGGGGACGGCGCATGGGCTGGCAAAATATCCGTATATTCGGGAATCGCGGCGGATTCAGGCGGAGTTTACGGTTTTGGAGCAGCATGTGAGCACTGAGGCGCGGATGGCGGAAACGGGATTGGCGGAGGGGGAAGTGACGGCGTCGTCGTTTCACGATTCGGTGGGGATCGGTTGTTACCGGATCGATCTGCATCCTTCGAGCGGCGGGGACAACTACATTGATATCGGGTCGCTGCCGTTTGAGATTCCGCTGGGGGCGTTGATTCCGAAGCGGATGGAGAATTTGCTGCCGGCGGCGAAAAATCTGGGGGTGACGCACATCACGAACGGTTGCTACCGGTTGCATCCGGTGGAGTGGAACATCGGGGAAGCGGCGGGGGCGTTGGCGCATTTTTGCGTGGCTCGGGGGAAACGGCCGCGTCAGGTGCGGAACGACGCCGGGGATTTGGCGGATTTTCAGCGATTTATCGAGGGAGACGGAATCGGCATTCGCTGGCCAAAACCGCGACCGGTCTGATAGTGTGTTCGGTTTTCTCGTTCGCCGGTTCCTGGCGGCGAGAAACGGTAACGATGGGCGAATACAACGCAGTTATGGGGGCGGTTTTGCCGGTTTTCCTGATCGTCGCGGCGGGGGGCGCGATGCGGCGGGCGAATTGGCTGACGACCGAGGCGGACCGGAGTTTGATGAAGCTGGTGGTCAATTTGCTGATGCCGGCGCTGATTCTCGACGCGCTTTTGGGGAATCAGGCGCTGGACGATTCGGTGAACGTGATCGCGGCACCGCTGGTCGGGTTCGGTACGGTGGCGCTCGGGCTTTTTCTGGCTTACGCGATCGCGCCGGTTTTCGGGCTGAAGGAGGCGATTCGGCGGCGGACGTTCGCTTTTACGAACGGGATTTACAACTACGGTTACATTCCGATTCCGCTGGTGGTTTTGCTTTTTGAGCGGGAAACGCTGGGCGTTCTTTTTCTGCACAATGTCGGGGTGGAAGTCGCGGTTTGGACGCTTTGTCTTGGGTTTCTGCGGGGAGGGTTTGGCGGGAATTGGCGGGAGATTTTGAATCCGCCGATCTTGGCGGTGGTGGCGGGGATTTTGATCCATTACCTGGGGCTGTTTCCGTATATTCCGGAGTTTCTGCTGACTTCGATTCATCTGCTGGGCGCTTCGGGAATTCCGCTGGCGCTGGTGTTGATCGGGGCGACGATGGCGGATCATCTGGGGGAATTCGATCCGACGAAAGGGATGCCGACGGTGATTGGCGCGTGTTTGGTGAGGATCGGTTTGATCGCGGCGATTTTTCTGGGGCTGGCGATTGTGCTTCCGGTTTCGCAGGAGCTGAAGCGGGTGATCGTGTTGCAGGCGGCGATGCCTGCGGCGACGTTTCCGTTGATCATGGCGAAGCATTACGGGGGGCACGTGGCGACGGCGCTGCGGGTGGTTTTTTGGACTTCGATTGTTTCGCTGTTGACGATTCCGCTTTGGATTCGGATCGGGTTGCGGTGGATCGGGGAGTGAGCCGGGGCGGCTTCAGGCGGGTGAGGCGGCGAGGATTTCGCGGCAGATTTCGATGAGGCGGGCGCGGATCGGGTCGCCTTCGGCGGTGAAGATGCGTTGGTGTTTTTCGTATTCGGCGCGTCCTTCGGGAGTTTCGATGCGGATGGGCGGGAATCCGAGCGCGGCGAGATCGTAGGGGCTGGCGCGCATGTCGATTTCGCGAATCCGGGCGGCGAGGAGAAACGC
>CAZJCL010000043.1:0-7933 GCA_964544025.1 uncultured Opitutales bacterium
TTGAATATCTTTACTAACTTAAAATTACAGATGAAATTCAAAAAGAAATACAAAAAGGAGCTTATTAAATCTCTTAAAACGCTGGCCTTTACGGAACATGAATTGCTTGAAACAATGACGAACCTGATGCTGCTGAAGGAGTTGAAGAAAAATGATATTACCTTCGAAAAAGGCGATACCTTCTCATTTGAGGACAGCATCTTTGATTACAGCGAGGACAAGAATGTCCGTAAACTTGCCAAACTCCGCCGCAAGATGATCAAGACGATGGGCAAATTAGTTGACGGAACTGATTTCAAGGACAAGGAAATAGAGTTTCTGGCCTAACATTACCGCAACAACAGTCACCACATAAGTTACCCAAGGGAGTGCGGGTGGCCTCTGCTCTAATGTAAAACAGGACCTGAAAAATCCACCGTACAAAACACAAAAACCGCAGAAATTCTCTGCGGTTTTTTCATTTACTTGTCCATTGATTTTTGCCCAGCTTAAAAAGTTTTTGGCTCTCGGTTCCTGCTTCCTGGTTTTACCTAACCACAGAGAACACAGGGCTTATACGGAGATCACAGAAAAAAATTCATAATCCAAAATTCAAATCTTGACTCCTGTCTCCTGTCTCCTGTCTCCTGTCTCCTGTCTCCTGTCTCCTGTCTCCCCTCCCCCAAAAAGCCCGCCGTCACCTCCCGCGAATGGGCGGGCGAGAGGGACAGCGGGCTTACTGATGGAGGGAGAGAATCAAAAAATCTTTACCGGCCCGACCGGTCGCGCCGCGACTCGCGCAACTCCTTCAGGCTCTCCCGAACCTGTTTGGCCAATTCCTTCTGCGCCGCCACTTGTTGTCGCTGCGCCTCGCGAATCAGCAAAATCGCCGCCTCACGCTCTTCCTTCGAAGCGTCCTTCACCTCTTCCAGAGCCGCTTTCCGCTCGTCGATCAACTTCTGCCGCTCTTCGCGAAAATCCCGCATCATCTCCGCCACCTCGTTCCCGACCTTCGGACGCTCCGGCGCGGGCCGTTCCGGACGTTCCGGCCGCTCCGGCCGATTCCCGCGCAACTCCTTCATCTCCTCCCGAAGCTGCTCCGCCAGCGCCCGCTGCAATTCGATCCGCCCCGCGTTCTCCTCCCGAAAAGCCGCGATCGCCGTCTGCCGCTCCTCCGCCGATAAATCCCGCAAAATCTCCGCCAGACGCCGCCGCTCCTCCGTCAAAGCGTGCTGCTCCTCCCGATACTCCCGGATCACGTCCATCAAACCGTCCGGCACCAAAACACCCCCAACACCCGAATTCCTCGCATTCTCCCGCACGTCATCCGGCATTTGCGCCACCGACGCACTGGCTCCGGCCAAACCGAGAATTCCGAAAACCAAAATTTGCTTAATCCGCTTCATGTCAGTCCAAAGAGAGAGTTAACGCAGTCCTTTGCAGGCCCCGTGCCAAACAAATCGGTGCCGATCTAAACACTGATCGTCAAAAAGTTAAAGAAAAACCGTCCCCATTTGTCCGCCTCCGGCTTTGGGTGCCTGTCCCCAAAAACAGAATTCGACTGGGCGCTATTCCCCAACGTCGACCGGCATCACCCCCTCTTCCCCGTCCTTCTGCAACCGATACCGCAAATAATCCCGGCTCACCCCCAACAAACGCGCCGCCGCCGAAACATTCCCCCTCGTCTGCTTCAACGCCAACCCAATAATCCGCTGAATCTCCTCCTCCAGCGAAAATCCCTCCTCCGGAAAAACAAAACCCGCCCCGATCCCGCTCGGACCCGCCGCGCTCCCGGCCTCTCCCCCCACCGCCAATCCCGCCAACTCCAACTCCTCCCCTTCCTCGAAAACCACCGCCCGCTCCAGCGCATGCCGCAACTCCCGCACATTCCCCGGCCACGGAAACGCCCGCAACCGCCGCTTCCCTTCCGCCGAAAACCGCCGCGACTTCACCCGGTGCCGCGTTTCGATCTCCGCCAGCAACCGCTCCGCCAACGGCAAAAGATCCCGCGTCCGCTCCCGCAACGGCGGAATCTGTATCCGAAACAAATCCAGCCGGTGATAAAGATCCTCCCGAAATTCCCGCTTCCTCACCTGCTCCAACAGCGAACAATTCGCCGCCGCGATCAGTCGCACATCCACCGAAATCGCCTTGTTTCCGCCCAGCCTCCGGATCTTCCCATCCTCCACCGTCGTCAAAACCTTCGCCTGCAATGCCAGCGGCAAACTCGTGATCTCATCCAAAAACAACGTCCCCCCATCCGCCGCCTCGAACAATCCGATCCGCTCCGCCCGCGCGTCCGTAAACGCCCCCCGCTCATGCCCGAAAAGCTCCGACTCCGCCAGCGCTTCCGGCAACGCCGAACAATTCACCTCCACCAACGGCTTCCCCGCCCGCGGCCCATGATAATGTATCCACCGCGCGATCGTCGTTTTCCCCGTCCCCGTTTCCCCCTCGATCAACACCGGCGGCAGCGCGTTCCGCAACCGCCGGTCCGCCTGCAAAATCTTCTCCAGCAACCCCTCCACTTCCCCCAGATCGCTCCCGAAAAAGAAACTTTCCCCCTCCGCCGATTCCTGCGTCCGCCGATGCTCCTCGATCCGCGCCGTCTGACGATTCCGCCTCGCCCGTCGGAAAATCAGCGGCAACTCCAGCGGATCGAACGGCTTCACCAAGTAATCCGCCGCCCCGTCCCGCATCGCGTCGACCGCCACCCCGACGCTCCCGTCCGCCGTCATCGCCACCACCGAAGTCGTCTCCGCAAACCGCCCTTCCCGCAACAGATCCAACCCGTTCCCGTCCGGCAAATTCACGTCGATCAACGCCACGTCGAAGCTCAATTCCTCCAACAGATTCCGCGCCTCCTCCAGCGTCCCGGCAACCGCGATCTCCGCTCCTTGCTCTTCCAAAAAAGCCGCCAACCGCTTCCGCAGAAGAACCTCGTCCTCCAGCAGCAGAATCTCCGTGCCCGAAAGGGAACTCATGAAAATCAGCCAAGCAAAATCATTCCAGCAACTCAACCCTCAACCGGAGGAAGCCCTTTTCCGGCGATCCCGAAAGCTGCCGCGCCCGCACCAATTCATAATCCGCCCCTCCCCCGATCGTCTCCAACTCCACCGTCGCCGGCGCCCAATTCACCAAATCCGCCGACGCTTCCACCCGATACGCCAAATCCGTCCGCTCTTTCAATCTCCGGAAAACCAACGCCAATTCCGGCGCCGCTTCCACCGCCGGCAATCCTTCCCGCCCCTCCAACGGTTCATCCAAAGCGAAAGCGTAACGCAACAAATTCGGAATCCCCCGCCCGTCCGGATCCGCCAACGCTCCACTCACTTCCGGATCCGCCGCCTCTTCCGCCAAAAACCGCTCGTTTCGCCAAGCCGCGAATCCCGTGAAAAGAACCGTGATCTGCGCCGGCTCGCTCCAAACCGTCCCGTTCCCGCTCACCCAAACCATATAACTTCCCGCCGTCGCCGCCGTCGCGTTATTCAAAACCAACGTCCGCCCCGTCGCCCCGCTCACCATCGCGCCATTCCGAAACCACTGATACGCCAACGGCCCCGTCCCATTCGCGAAAACCTCCAGCGTCACCGATCCCCCCGGGGCGATTTTCCGCGATTCCGGTCCCCGCGTAATCGATACCGGCACGCTCGCCGCCGTCGCCGTCACCGTCCGCCAATTCCCGAAAGTCCGCCAACGCCCGCCCGTTTTCGCCGCCGCCTGAACTCGGTAATTTCCCGCGATCCCCGGCACAAACTCGAAAACCTCCTCCGCCGCCAACTCCTCGAAAGCTTCCCCCACCAACTCAAACGCCGACAACACCTCGATATCGTCGACGAAAAACCCAACGCCGCTGTCCGTGAAATTATAATAACTTCCCCATTCGAAATCGTAGACAAACCGCACCCGAATTTCCTTCCCCGCAAAATCCGCCAGCGACCGCGTCACTAACGAGAATGTCGCCGGACCCTCAATGCCATTCCCCGCCTGACTCCAGACATCCGTCCAGGTCGCGCCGCCATCCTCCGAAACCTGCGCCCGCGCCACCTGATCCTCCGTCGCCAAACGCAAACAACTCCGGAACCGCAACTGACTCCCCGCCGTCGCCAAAATCGACCGATCCAACTCCAAATACTGCGGCACCGGCTCCGGATGCACCAAATGAAACGCCCACCCGCCCGCGTATTTCACCTCGCTCTGAATCAAATCGTAACCCGGCGAAACATCCGCCAACACATTCGCCGTCCCGTTCTCCGCCCCTTCCTTATAAGTGTACGAAACCTCCCGAACCCGCCGCCACCGAATCTCCTCCGCCAACGGAACCTCCGCCGCCGCGAAATAACTCGTCGCCCCCACCGGAATCGTCGCCGGCCCCGCCACCTCCACCGCGAACGGCACCACCGCGTCCACCTTCACATTCCGTCCTCCCACGACCGCCACACTCTTGCTCTCCAAGAAACCCGCTCCCGAAAACTCCACCGCATACGTTCCATTCCCCGACACCGGCACCGCGTACCCGCCGCTTCCCGCCGTCACCGCGTAATAATCGCCGCCCGGAATCGTCACCGTCACACCCCCGATTCCCTCGCCCGCGTCATAAAATCCGTTCCCATCCAAATCGTGATAAACCACCCCCGTCACAAACGGATTCGACCCACTCCGATGCGCGAAAACCTGCGTCACCAACTGCGGCCCCACTTGACCGCCCGCCGGCACATCGAGCACACCCACGCCGATCTCCCGGAAAATCGCGTTGTGAATCGAGTTCCGGTGCCCCGGAGGATCCTGCATCCCGCCCACGCTTCCGCCCGACGCCGATGTCCCCCAATCCACCTCGAAACCGACATGCCCGTACCACGTATTCGTGCTATAAGCGAAAATGTTCTCCCCCACACCGCTGTAATCATAACCGGCATCCCTCGCCCGCGTTCCCGGATTGCTTCCATCGCTCCCCGTGTGCTCCTGAAACGCGTTCGCCGCCATATCCGCGCTATGCCGCCGCGCCGCCACCGTCAGCAACGGATTCATCGCCAGCGGCGGAGCCGGCGAAATCGCCGCGAACTGCGCCAACATCAAATTCAAATCCACTCCAAAAGTTTGGTAAGCCGCCAAAACATCCGGATCGTTCGTCTCCTGGAACCGCTGCGCCTCCTCCAACGGATTCGCCCGCGCCCGATTGATCAACTCCAGATAATGCTGCTCCGCGTCCGTCGGCTCCCCGATCGAATAAAGCAGCGGACCCGATTCGCTCGCCGAAAAATCCTCCGCCGTTGCCGCCGCGCCAAACCGCACTTCCACCGGAGGCGGCGGCGGAGGCGCTTTCGGCTCCAGCACCGCAATTTCGCGAACCGGCGACGCGACCCCCAAAAGCGGCGCCGCGATTCCCGCGAAACAACAAATATAAGCCAACGCCAATCCGCGCGAAAAAGTCAGGCGGCCCGGCACGAAATCGAGTGCGTTTTTCATCGAAAGGAGAGAATGGGAAAGCAAAAGGTGAAAACTTGTTCCCACTCCCTCGCTCCCCGCAAGCCAAAATTTTCGCGCCCCCCCAATAACTAGTAACCAATAACCATTAACCAACACCCGCCAACGGATGATGCGCCCGCAACTTCTCCACAAACTCCGGCTGCAACGAAATCCCGCTTTCCCGCAAATACGCCAGCACCTCGTTCCCGAATCCGGTGTTCAAATGAAAATAAGCCAAACCCGCGTTCACCGGCAAAATCCCGATCCGGTTCGCCGCCCCCGGCTCCGCCTTCTCTCCGATTACCGGCGCATGCACCGTGCAATTCGTAAACCGCGTCCCCAGCTCGCTCGAAGCCGACCACAACTCCTTCTCCGCCGCCGCCACTTCCGGCCGAATCCGGCAATCCGAAAACGCCAGCGATCCCCGCACTTTCTCCGCCCAAACCGTGTTCACCCGCGACCGCTCCACCGAAACCTCCGCCGCGCAATTCCCCAAATGCAAACTCAAATGATCGCAATCCCGGAACCGGATTTTCGGATAAAGCGCCCGCGAATCCTCATACTCCACTTCCTCCGATCCGCCCAAAACCAAATGCGCCCCCGCTGCATCCTCCGGCGATTTCATAACCACCTTCTCCAACTGCACATTGTCGAAAATAAACGTGCTATTCGCCTCCAGAAAAACCCCATCGTATCCTCCTTCCTTACTAACTTCATACGATCCCGGATTCGGCAAATTCGCCAAACGAACCCCCTTTTCCCGCCCTTCCACAATGATATTACGAAACTCCACATTCTGCGGAAAAAACAACCGGTTTCCCGCCTTCGTCTTCGAAAACGCCGCCACATCCAGCAGCCAACAAGTCGCGTTCGATTCCGGCGCTCCACTGAAATCGATCACCATATCCTCCACCCGAATGCTTCGAGCGAATCCGATAGGATACTGATAATCGAAATTCGCCATATGATGATACAAAACCGAAGTCGCACCATTCGTATTCGGTTTCAAGGTGCAACCCCGCAACCGCACATGTCCATCCCACTTCGCCCCGAAATCCCGCCGGAAATTAATAAAGCGATTCCCATGCCGCGTCGTGTTATCGATAAACAAATCCCCGCCGCCCGTCACCGAAATCCCCCGGAACCCGATCGTGCAATCCCGAATATAAAGATTCCAACAATGAAAATGCACATCCACCCGGTTCAACTGACAATTCTCCAACCGAAAATTCTTATTCAGATTCGTCCCGAAAACGCCCCAAGCCACCCAACCCGCTTCCGCCGTCAAATTCCGGAAGGTGCAATTCAACATCCGCGCCCCGCCAATCCCATACGTCCCCGCCCCCACCTTCTTCGCCGGATCCGCCCGGTTCTGCTCCCATGGAATAATCCGAACATCCTCAATCGTCACATCATACACGCGACTCAACGAATAAAACCCGCGCCGCGCTTCCAACGATATATCGCTCTTCCCTTCTTCCAACCCCATCCATTGCTGACGAATAATCGTCCGGCTCCTCTGAATCGAGAATCCATGATGATAATACCCCGTGTACTTCTCTCCCGGAATATCCCCCGAAAAATAAAATGTCCCTCCCTCGATAATCAAATAATTCTCACTGCACCGAATCGCCAATACCGAAGTAAAATCCTTAAACTCCCAAGCGATATCCCCAATAATCCTCCCCTCTTCCTCCACATAAAAAAGCTCTTCCCTCGCCCAACCCTGCCCCGCATACCTCGCTCCCGAACGCAACCCAATCCGATCCCCCGTATCCACCACCGACATCAAACATCCCGCATACTTCGCCAACTCCGGAACAATCTGCACACCCGGCTTCAACTGCTTCAATACCGCCGCCTTTGTCTCCTCATCAAACGTGACTTTTTCGTTTGGGTAATCGTTCCTTACGCTAAACCTCGGCGAGTTCTTCTGATTAAACTTTTCATCAATATGGATGATTGTCTGTCCCCAATACACATTGCTGGTAATTGGAATATTCGTCGTTTTCGAAATCCAGAATTCGCCGCTCGGATTCACCACCGGAATCCCTTTCCCATTCGCGTAAGCGTGCGCCATTTTGATCTGCACGCCATCGTCATTCTTCCCATCCCCCACCGCGCCAAACATCCGGTAATTCACCGACTCCGACTCCAGCAACGCCGCCGTCAAATTGTTCGCCACCGCGATCCGTCCACCCTCGTCCGCCGGCTTCTTCGCGTCCGCCTTCTCCACCCGGTAAACCGCGCCGCCACCGTCCCCCGCCGCGAAATACCCCAGCGTCTCCACCAAATCCCCCGCGTTCACCCGCGACCTCTTCAGCTCAACCACCGTCTCAAACCGCAAAATCGTCCCCGTGGACCCCGCGTTCCCGCTGCTCTGTGCCAAACCGCGCGTCGCGGAGTGAAGAAAAAGGGCGCTTCCCGCGCCAATTACAGCCAATGCTTTCCGCCGGGAAAAGCTCTTCGCAGGGTTCTGGTCAAACAT
>CAZJCL010000043.1:8033-14566 GCA_964544025.1 uncultured Opitutales bacterium
GCCGCCAAATCCCCGTCCTTCGCCTCCGTCCTCGCCCGCGGCGGCTCGTAGTTCCCGCGAATCGCCAGATTCCGCAAACACTGCTCCAACTCCCGGAAATTCCCCGGCCACCCGTACCCTTTCGGCAAATTCTTCCCGATCCACTCCACCGCCTCCCGCGCAAAACCGTCCGCCTCCTCCTCCCCAACCACCCGCCGCGCAACAAACCCCACCAGATTCCCCAACTCCCCTTCCGAATCCGCCAACTGCTCCGCCAGCGACGGCGTCCGAACCATATCCGAGCAAAGCCGGTAATAAAAATCCTCCCGAAAATTCCCCGCCGCCATCTCCGCCGCCAAATCCCGGTTCGTCGCCGCGATGATCTTCCCGCCAAAACGCCGCGTCTGCGATTCCCCGATCCGCTGAAAAGTCCGCTCCTGCAAAACCCGCAACAGCTTCACCTGCACCGCCAAATCCACCTCCCCGATCTCGTCCAGAAAAACCGCCCCGTAATTCCCGCAAACCTCCAGCCACCCTTCCCGGTCCTGAATCGCCCCCGTAAACGCCCCCCGCCGATGCCCGAACAACTCCGACTCGATCAGCGTCGGCGAAAGCGCCGCCAGATTCAGCGGAAAAAACGCCCCCGCAAATCCCTCCGCAAAAGTCTGACTCCGCCCATCGAACGGAATGAACCGCGACAATCCGATCGCCCGCGCCACCAATTCCTTCCCCGTCCCCGTCGGCCCCGTGATCAACGTCGCCATGTCCCCCATCCGCGAATACAGCGACCTCCGAAACCGCCCCATATCGCGCGTAAAAATCGATTCCCAAATCGCGGCCCGCAACCGCGCCATCGGCCTCGATTGCCCCGCCAAATGCCGGAAAATCTGAAAAAACGCCCGCCGCACCTGAAAGAAAAACGCGAACAAATGCTCCGGCCGATGATCCTCCCGCAACAGCTTCCCGTCGAAAACCAGCAACTCCTCCACCTCCGCCCGAAACCGCCCGTAAGCCGCCACCTTTTCCCGCCGCCCGCCCGCCTGCATCCCCGCCTCGATCGCCACATCGAAATCCGGGCAATACCGGTGAAACAAATAAAAGAAAACCACCCCCTCGAACAGATCGCACTCCTCCCGCCCCCGCGGCGCCCGCCTTCCATACCGCTTCCGCAAATCCCGCGCCAGCCGCTCCCCCACATCGCTCAGCCTGACAACATTCGCATTCTCCCGCCCCCACTCATTCCCCAAATTCCAAGCCGCATCCCCCTCCACAAACTCCGTCCCCAACGCCACCCTCTCCGCCGCGATCCGCTCCGCCGAAAACGGATTGCAATAAATCAACTCCCGAATCGCCCCCGCCAAAACCTTCTCCTCAGCCGTCATCGTCATACCGCCCAAAATACACCTCCCCCACCCCCCGCCAAACATTTTCCGCCACCCACCCCAACATTTCCTGTCCACCCAAGCCACCACCACAAACTTCCCCTAAATCCCCAACATTCTACATTCCAACTTCTTAATTCTAACTTCCCCAAAATGGCCCGCCTCCTTCTATAGAACAGCCAACATGAAATCCACAACCGCACAAAACACCGCCGCGCAAAACATCGCGCAACCAACCGCCGCCTCCCGCGGCCGCCGCTCCCTCCCGTGGCTCCTCGCCGCCCAAACCCAAGTCGTCTTCACCGACAACGCCGCCAAACTCGCCCTCATCGGCCTCATCCAGTTCCCCGGCATCGTCACCGGCGACCGCTCCCTCCAGCTCATCAGCGCCATCGCCGCCCTCCTCGTTCTCCCGTTCGTCCTCCTCGCCCCGCTCGCCGGATGGGTCGCCGACCGCTTCCCCAAACGCTCCCTCCTCAACTTCCTCCTCGTCACCCAAATCGCCGCCGGAGCCTTCATCGTCGGCTCCCTCCTCCTCCACAATCTCACCGGCGCGATCGCCGGTTTCGCCATCCTCGCCCTCCAATCCTGCTTCTTCTCCCCCGCCAAACAAGCCATCCTCAAAGAACTCGTCGGCACCGAACGCCTCGGAATCGCCGTCGGCTGGATGGAAATGCTCGGCACCGGCGCGATCCTTTGCGGCTCCGTCGCCGGCGCCTGGCTCTTCGACCGCTTCACCCCGAATCTCGGCGGCGACGCCTGGACTTCCGCCCTCGTCGTCGTCGCCATTCTCTGCCTCGGCGCGTTCTTCGCGCTGATCGCCTTCCAACCCGTCGCCCGCACCACCGCCCAAACCCGCGAACCGTTCCGCGTCAGCCTCTTCTGGGAACACTTCCGCCAAATCCGCCATCTCTGGCAAAACCGCTCCCTCCGCCTCGCCGCCCTCGGAAACGCCTACGTCTACGCCCTCGGCGGCGTCCTCTACCTCTCCCTCATCCAAGCCGGAAGCGAAATCCACGGCGGCGGAACCGGCTCCGTCACCGAAACCGGACTCCTCTTCGCCGCGCTCGGAATCGGCGTCGCCGCCGGCAGCCTCGTCGCCGCCGCCATCTGCCGCCGCCGCATCGATCTCGGACTCGCCCCCCTCGCCGCCATCGGCCTCGCCACCGCCATGATCGCCCTCGCCTTCGTCGAAACCTCCACCGCCCGCGCCATCGCCCTTTTCGGAATCGGCGCGTCCGGCGGCCTCTTCGTCGTTCCCGTCAACGCCTTCCTCCAAGCCCGCGCCGGCGACAACGAACGCGGCCGCATCATCGCCTCCGCCAACCTCCTCACCAACCTCGCCGGAATCGGAGCCGTCGCCGTCCATTACCTCCTCGCCCAAAAACTCGGACTCTCCGCCCGCGGACAATTCCTCGTCCTCATCGCCCCGGCCGCCGCCGCCGCGATCTACATCCTCCGCCTCCTCCCCGAAAACTTCGTCTCCCTCGCCGTCCGCACCATCGTCCGGATCGCCTACCGCCCCAAAATCTCCGGACTCGAAAACCTCCCCGCCACCGGCGGCGCCCTCATCGTCGCCAACCACACCAGCTACCTCGACGCCGTCATCATCCAAACCGCCTCCCCCCGCCCCGTCCGCTTCATCGCCTTCTCCGGCCTCCGCGACGTCCGCTGGCTCCGGTTCGCCTTCCGCCTGTTCCGCGTCATCCCGATCGACCGCACCCGCGCCCGCGACGGCATCCGCGCCGCCGCCGAACACCTCCGCAACGGCGAAATCGTCTGCGTCTTCCCCGAAGGCGCCCTCACCCGCACCGGCGCGATGCAGGCCATCCGCAAAGGCTTCTCCCTCATCGCCCGCCAAGCCGACGCCCCCGTGATCCCCGCCTACATCGACGGCCTCTGGGGCTCCGTCTACACCTTCTCCCAAAACCGTTTCTTCCGAAAACTCCCCCGCCTCCGCCCCCACCGCCTCACCGTAAACATAGGCCAACCGATTCCCGCCCCCGAAGCCACCGCCGAAAACGTCCTCGAAAAACTCCTCGAACTCGGCAACGAATCCTTCGAAAAACGCCCCCAACTCCAGCGCCACCTCGGCCGCGAACTCCTCCATTCGCTCGAAAAAAACCCCTGGAAAACCGCGCTCGTCGACTGCTACCCCACCCGCAAAAAAATCTCCCGCGCCACCCTCCTCGGACTCGCCCTCCTCCTCGCCCGCCGCTGGAAACGCGAAATCCCCGGCCACCGCGTCGGCATCGCCCTTCCTCCCGGCATCGGCGGAACCGTCGCCAACCTCGCCTGCGTCCTCGCCGGAAAAACGCCCGCCAACCTCAACTTCACCGCCGGAACCGCCGCCTTCCAAAGCGCCGTTTCCCAATCCGGCCTCCAAACCGTCATCACCGCCGAAGCCGTAAAATCCCGCGCCAAAAACATCCCGTGGCCCGCCGATTCCCGCGACATCGCCACCGAAATCTCCACCGCCGGAAAACCCGCCACTCTCCTCCACATCGCCGCCGCCGCGATTCTCCCCGCCCGCCTCCTCGCCACCTGGCTCGCGCTCCCCCGCTCCGGCGGAAACCGCGAATGCGCCCTCCTCTTCACCAGCGGCAGCTCCGGCGAACCCAAAGGCGTCGCCCTCTCCCACCGCAACATCCTCGGAAACATCCTCCAAATCTCCGAAACCAACTTCCTCCAACCGCACGACCGCATCGTCGGCTGCCTCCCCCTTTTCCACTGCTTCGGATTCACCGTCACCATGTGGACGCCCCTCCTTCGCGGCCTCCGCCTCGTCACCTACCCGACTCCGCTCGATCCCCGGAAAATCGCCGCCGCCATCGAACAGGAATCCGCCACCATCCTCGCCGGCACCGCCACCTTCCTCCGCCCCTACCTCGCCAAAACCGACCCCGCCCAACTCCGCTCCCTCCGCATGGTCGTCGCCGGAGCCGAAAAAGTCCCCGCCGATCTCTCCGCCGCGTTCGAACAAAAATTCGGCCTCCCGATCCTCGAAGGTTACGGCCTCACCGAAACCACCCCCTGCCTCAGCGTCAACATGCCCGACGCCCCCGGCCCCCAACTCAAAGCCGCCGACCAGCTCACCCGCTCCGCCGGCACCGTCGGCCGCCTCCTCCCCGGAATCGCCGCCCGCGTCGTCCACCCCGAAACGGGCGAAAAACTCCCGCTCAACCAGCCCGGACTCCTCCAGGTCCGCGGCCCCAACATCTTCACCGGCTACCTCGACCGCCCCGAATCCACCGCCGAAGTCCTCCGCGACGGCTGGTTCAACACCGGCGACATCGCCCGCTTCGACGACGAAGGTTTCCTCCGCATCGAAGGCCGCCTCTCCCGCTTCTCCAAAATCGCCGGCGAAATGGTCCCCCACGGACTCCTCGAAGAGAAAATTATCCAACACCTCCACCTCTCCACCAGCGAATCTCAACCCGTCGCCATCGTCGGCCTCCCCGATCCCGAAAAAGGCGAAACCCTCGTCCTCCTCGCCGCCATCCCGATCGACTCCGCCGCCCTCCGCGAAAAACTCGCCGCCGCCGGCATCCCCAACCTCTGGATCCCCCGCCGCATCCTCCCCGTCGAAACCATCCCCACCCTCCCCACCGGAAAACTCGACCTAAAAACCTGCACCCGCCTAGCCCAGGAATCCTCACCAAAAGAACCCGCCCTCCTCTCTTAATGCGTCCACCTACAACCCGCCAATCCCTTGTTTTCTCGAAAAAAATCCGCCTCATCTGTGCCGCGCTAGGAAATCTGTGGTTAAAAAAACAGAGCCAAAGCTCCGGCCTAATCCCAAACCTCCCCCACCCATTCGTGTTTATTCTCCGTAGCATCAGCGCTTCGCTGATGACCCGCCCCAGCCCTTCCGTGTTTTCCGTGTCTTCCGTGGTTAAAAAAAACCGAGCCCAAGCCCCCATCCCTTCTGCATTCTGACTTCTTAATTCTAACTTCTTCCCGCGTCTTCCGTGGTTAAAAAGAAAGCGATTCCCTTTCCGCCCTCGCCGCCTATACTACCGCTTCCTCATCAAAGGAATCTACAAAACCAAAACACGCATTATGAAAATCAGACCGTTCATCGCGCTCGCCGCTCTCACCGTTTCCTCCATCGCCGTTTCCGCGATTCCCGCGCACGCCGCCGTCGAAACCTACACCCCCGACGTCGTCCACTCCAACGTCCTCTTCAAAGTCAAACACAGCGACATCTCCTACGTCTTCGGCCGCTTCAACGATTTCGACGCCCAAATCAAATGGGACACCGAAAACCCCGCCAACAGCAGCATCGCCTTCACCATCAAAACCGCCAGCGTCGACACCAACAACGAGCGCCGCGACAACCACCTCCGCAGCCCCGATTTCTTCAACGCCCGCCAGCACCCGGAAATCTCTTTCCAAAGCAAAAAAGTCGAGAAAACCGGCGACAACACCTACCGCGTCTCCGGCGACGTCTCCATGCTCGGCCAAACCAAACCCGTCTCCTTCACCTGGACCCACACCGGTGCCGGCGAGAACAACCGCGGCGAATACCGCGCCGGCGGAATCGCCACCTTCACCGTCAAACGCAGCGATTTCGGCATGGACTTCATGATCGGCCCCGTCTCCGACGAAGTCGAAATGACCATCAGCCTCCAAAACGTCCGCCAGTAACCCCTTCGTTCGAAAAGCCGGAATGGCACCCCCACCCGCCATTCCGGCCCACCCTCAACCCCATCACCCTTAATCCGCACCAAACACAGAGCAAAAGCATCTGTGCCCATCTTGCCTATCATCCGTCAAAATCTTGTTTTTTGAACAAAGTTTTTTCACGGCGTAAACCCCTCTTCATCTGTGCCATCTGTGGTCCCACCCTCCAGAGCCAAAGCTTCGTATCCTCGACATTTTCCGTGTATTCCGTGTGTTCCGTGGTTAAACAAAAGCAGAGCATTCGCCTTAGCGTCCTTCGCTACCTTCTGTTACCCCCTCAGAACCCAAGCCAGAGCCAAAGAGATTTGGTTGCGGCTAACGCCACGTTAGGAAATCTGTGGTTAAAAAGCAGAGCCCAAGCCTCTGTGCCTTCCGCGACTCCGTGATGAATCTCCTCGCCCCGCTAGCCATCGCCTTCGCGACCTCCGGGCTCCTCCTGCTCCTCTCCGCCGCCCTCGCGCTCTGGAAACCGAAACCCGCCCAACG
>CAZJCL010000044.1:0-2466 GCA_964544025.1 uncultured Opitutales bacterium
AAGGTAGAAGGTGGGAAGGTGGTAAGGTGGTAAGGTGGGAAGGTGGGAAGGTGGGAAGGTGGGAAGGTGGGAAGGTTTCAGGTTTAACGTTCAACTTTCGAAGATTTTCTCGGGTGGAGGGGGTGGGGGTTTTTCTGGCGTTGCATTTGGGGGGGCGGGGGTTTTTGATCGGCGTTTTGGCTTATGAAAATCCTCATTGCTGACCGTATCTCTCCCAAGGGTGTCGAGTATCTGCGCAATCGCGACGGATTCGAAGTGGTGGAGGCGTATGGTTCGTCTCCGGAGCAAATTCTTTCGTTGGTGAAGGATGTGCATGCGATCGCGGTGCGGAGCGAGACGAAGATCACGGCGGAGGTTTTCGAGGCCGCGCCGTTGTTGAAGGCGGTGGGGCGGGCCGGGGTCGGCGTGGACAATATCGATGTCGAGGCGGCGACGAATCGCGGTGTTGTGGTTTTGAATACGCCGAGCGGGAATACGGTGGCGACGGCGGAGTTGACGTTTACGCATTTGCTGTGCGGGGCGCGTCCGGTGCCGCAGGCGAGCGCGACGATGCGGCAGGGGAATTGGGACCGGAAGAATTTTTCGGGGAGCGAGCTTTTCCGGAAGACGCTGGGGATTATCGGTCTGGGGCGGATCGGCGGAGAAGTGGCGAAGCGGGCGCAGGCGTTTGGGATGCGGGTGTTGGCTTACGATCCGTTTTTGGCGCCGAGCCGGGCGAAGGCGTTGCAGGTGGAAGGGGTGGATTTGGATACGCTGTTGCGGGAATCGGATTATATCACGGTGCATATGCCGCTGACGGAGGCGACGCAGTATTTGCTGGATGAGGAGGCTTTCGGGAAGATGAAGAAGGGGGTGCGGGTTTTTAATTGCGCCCGCGGAGGAATTATCAAGGAGAGCGCTTTGATCGCGGCTTTGGAATCGGGGAAGGTCGCGGCGGCGGGATTGGACGTTTTTGAGGAGGAGCCGTTGGCGAAGGATAGTCCGTTGCGGAGTTTGCCGAATGTGGTTTTGACGCCGCATTTGGGGGCTTCGACGAAGGAGGCGCAGGAGAGCGTGGGGCTGGAAGTGGCGGAGGCGCTGGCGGAGGCTTTGAGCGGCGGGGTGATCCGGAACGCGGTGAATATGCCGTCGATCGACGCGGCGACGTTGAAGGTGATTCAGCCGTATTTGGCGCTGGGAGCGCGTTTGGGAACGCTGGTGCAGCAGTTGGGGCCGAAATCGATCGAAAAGTTGAAGGTTACTTACTGGGGGAAGGTGGTCGATCTGGACGCGAATTCGCTGACGAGGAGCATTATTAAAGGGTATTTGACGCAGATCAGCGGGGACGAGGTGAATTTCGTGAATGCGCCGGTGGTTTTGGAGCGGCTCGGGATTCAGTTGGAGGTGACGAAATCGACGCTGGAGAGCGATTACACGGAGTTGGTGCAGGTGGAGGCGCTGACGGGGGAGACGGTTGGCAGTTCGGCGGCGGGAACGTTGATCGGAAAGGCGAGCGCGCCGCGGGTGGTGAGCATCAATGGGCGCGAAGTGGAAACGAATCCGGAGGGGGTTTTGCTGGTTTTGGAGAACCGGGATGAGCCCGGAATCGTCGGGGCGTTGGGCAGTATTTTGGGGAAGGAGCAGGTGAATATCGCGGCGATGTCGTTGAGCCGGACGGAAGCGGGCGGAACGGCGTTGACGGTGATCAGTCTGGACAGCGTTCCGACGAAGAAGGCGATGGAGGAGATTCACGACCATGCGGCGGTGAAGAACGCGCGGCTGGTGAAATTTTAACGCGCCGTGACTTCCGGATTGGATTTCGTTTTGGCGACCGTGGTGGGCTATTTGGCCGGAGCGATTCCGTTCGGGTATCTGGTGGCGCGGGCGCACGGGGTCGATATTCTCAAGGAGGGAAGCGGAAATCCGGGAGCGACGAATGTGAAGCGCGTGGTGGGGAAGAAGGCGGGGAATATGGTTTTCGCGCTGGATTTTCTGAAGGGCGTTTTTGCGTCTGGGTGGGTGTTTCTGTTGCCGGTGGAAGGGGAGCGGTTGCTGGTGGCGGCGATTTTGGGGCTTTGCGCGGCGATTTTGGGGCACAGTTTTTCGGTTTTTCTGAAAGGGAAAGGCGGAAAAGGGGTGGCGACGACGATGGGCGGTTTGGCGGTGATCATGCCGTGGGTGGTGTTGATCGGGGTGGCGGTTTGGGTGGTGACGTTTTACGCGTCGCGATATGTGTCGCTGGCGTCGATTCTTTTCGCGTGGAGTTTGCCGGCGGGGAATCTGGCGTTGGGGGCGGCGCCGCTGTTGGTTTGGATCAGCTTGGCGCTGGCGGTTTTAATCACGTTTCGGCACCGGTCAAATATAGAAAGATTGCTAAAAGGGACGGAAAATCGTTTCGTCCGTCCAAAGGGCGGAGAATAGCGGTTTGCGTTTCGCATCGGAGAATTTCATGGGCAGCAAGGCGACCATCAACATAGGATTTATCGG
>CAZJCL010000044.1:2566-14535 GCA_964544025.1 uncultured Opitutales bacterium
TCGCATCGGAGAATTTCATGGGCAGCAAGGCGACCATCAACATAGGATTTATCGGGCTGGGAACGGTTGGGCAGGGTGTGTGGAAGCACATCGAGCGAAACCAGCAGCGGCTGGAATCGCGTCTGGGCGCCCGGCTGGAGCTACGGCGGGCGGCGGTGCGGGAAGTGCGGAAGAATCGCCCGGTGCAGATTCCGGAGGAGAAGCTGACGGCCGATGGTTGGTCGATCGTGCAGGATCCGGAGATCGATATCGTTTGCGAGTTGATGGGGGGGACGGAGCAGGCGCGGGATCTGACTTTGGCGGCGCTTCGGAATGGGAAGATCGTGGTTTCGGCGAACAAGGCTTTGTTGTGCGAATTCGGGGAGGAGCTTTTCGCGGCGGCTCGCGAGGGGGGCGGGCATTTCTTTTTCGAGGCGAGCGTGGCGGGCGGGATTCCGATCATCAAGGCGTTGCGGGAAGGATTGGTGGCGAACCGGTTTCCGTTGATTTACGGGATTTTGAACGGGACCTGTAATTACATTTTGACGCGGATGGAGCGCGAGGGCGGTTCGTTCGAGGCGATTTTGGGGGAGGCGCGTCAGTTGGGATATGTGGAGGCGGACGAGTCGCTGGATATCGATGGTTGGGATACGGCGCACAAGGCGGTGATTTTGGCGTTTTTGGCGCACGGGAAATGGGTGAAATACGACGAGATGCTGGTGGAGGGGATTCGGAGCGTTTCGCAGGAGGACATTCAGCAGGCTGCGGCGTTGGGTTATAGCATTAAGTTGCTGGCGGTGATCGAGCGGGATTTCGAGGCGAACCAGTTGTTCGTGCGGGTGCATCCGGCGTTGATTTCTCGGCAGAATGTTTTGGCGAATTTGGGAGGTCCGTTTAACGGGATTTCGGTCCAGGGAGACGTGGTGGGGACGACGGTTTATATCGGGCGGGGCGCGGGGCAGGACGCGACGGCGAGCGCGGTGATCAGCGATATCGCGGACGCGGCGCTGTTGTTGCAGGGGACGCATCGGCCGTTGTTGCCGGAGGAGGCGGAGGGAGTTCACGAGGGGGAACAGCCGTGCGGGATTTTGCCGCTGAGCGAGGTGGGTTGTCCGTATTATGTGCGGTTGAAGGTGCAGGATGCGCCGGGGGTTTTGGCGCAGGTGGCGGCGGTGATGGCGAAGAATCATGTGAGCATCGCGACGGTTTATCAGAAGGACCGGACGGGGGAGCCGACGGCGTCGCTGATTTTGACGACGCATCAGAGCAATGAGCGCGACATGCAGCAGACGATGGCGGGGCTGCGGGAGTTGAACACGGTTTTGGAAGAACCGCTTTTGCTGCGAATCGCGAATTTCGAGGAGTAATTTTACCATGGCACGCATTGTCCAAAAATACGGCGGCACTTCAGTGGCGGATGTGGACCGCATCAGGAACGTCGCGTTACGCGTTAAAAAAATCGTGGATGAGGGGAACGAGGCGGTGGTGGTCGTTTCCGCGCGTTCCGGAGTCACGAATGAACTGATTTCCAAAGCCCGCGCGCTGAATCCATCGCCGAACGAGCGGGAGATGGACATGCTTCTGGCGGTGGGGGAGCAGGAGACGATCGCGTTGATGGCGATGGCTTTGCACGCGCTGGGGGTGCCGGCGGTTTCGCGGACGGGGGCGCAGGCGGGGATTTTGACGGATTTGGCGCACACGCGGGCGCGGATCATGAGCATTTCCAGCGGAAGCATCGAGGATTGTCTGCAACAAGGGCAGGCGGTGATCGTGGCCGGGTTTCAGGGAATCACGTCGGACGGGCAAATCACGACGCTCGGGCGGGGCGGTTCGGATTTGAGCGCGATCGCGTTGGCGAGCGCTTTGAACGCGGATATTTGCCAGATTTTCACGGATGTGGACGGGGTTTACACGGCGGATCCGCGGATCGTGCCGGACGCGCGGAAGTTGGCGGAAATCAGTTACGATGAGATGTTGGAACTCGCGAGTCTCGGGTCTAAGGTGATGCAGGCCCGGTCGGTGGAATTCGCGAAGAAATACGGCGTGCTTTTCGAAGTCCGCTCCAGTTTTAACGATAATCCAGGAACAATTGTGAAAGAAGAAGTCGCCTCGATGGAGGACGTCGTCGTGCGCGGCGTCGCGGTGGATAAGAATCAGGTCAAAGTGACCGTGAGCAATTTGCCGGACCGGCCGGGGACGGCGGCGGACATTTTCGAAGCGTTGGCGGACGCGGGGGTGATCGTGGATATGATCATCCAGAACGTGGGGCGCGGCGGCGTGGCGAATTTGACGTTCACGGTGCCGAACGACGACGCGGAGCGGTCGAAGAAGGCGGTATCGGCGGTGCTGACGCGGTTTGGCGGCGGCGAGGTTGCGGTGGTGGACGAAATCGCGAAGTTGTCGGTGGTTGGCGTCGGGATGCGGAGTCATTCGGGCGTGGCGAAAACGCTGTTCCAGACGCTGGCGAAGCATGGGATCAACATTCAGATGATCAGTACTTCCGAGATCAAGATTTCGGTGGTGCTGGATGTGAACCGGGTGGACGAGGCGGCGCGGATGGTTCACGCGGCGTTCGATTTGGGCGCGGAGAAATTGTAAGCGATTTTTGGCGAACGGAACGGGGAAAACGGCATGTATATCAGCACGCGCGGCCAGACCGCTCCACACAGTTTCAGCGAAGCCGTCGCGGTCGGTTTGGCACCGGACGGCGGGCTTTTTTTGCCGGAGAAACTGCCGGATCTGAGCACGGAATTGCCGGAGTGGGAAGGGTTGCCGTACGACGAGGTTTGTTTCCGTTTCTTTCGTCATTTCGCGAATGACATCGAGGAGAAAACGCTGCGGGAAATCGTGGCGCGCTCCTACAGCAAGTTCGATCATCCGGATATCGCGCCGCTGGTCCGGCTGGATGAGAAGCTGTTCGTGCTGGAGCTTTTTCACGGACCGACGCTGGCGTTCAAGGATTTCGCGTTGCAGCTTCTCGGGAATCTTTACGAGGAGCAGATCCGGCGGACGGGGAAGCCGATCAATGTGCTTGGCGCGACCTCGGGCGATACGGGGGCGGCGGCGATTCACGGGCTGCTCGGGAAGGACGGGGTAAACATTTTTATTTTGTATCCGGACGGGCGGGTGTCGCCGTTGCAGGAGCGGCAGATGACGTGCACGGGGGCGGGAAACGTGTTTCCGCTGGCGATCGACGGAAGTTTCGACGCGGCGCAGGCGGCGTTGAAGGAGACGTTTGGCGACGGGGAATTTGGGCGTCGGGTGGGGTTGTCGGCGATTAATTCGATCAATCTGGCGCGGGTGCTGGCGCAGTGCGTGTATTACATCTACGCGTATTTCCGGTTGCCGAAATCGCAGCGGAAGAACGTGGAGTTCGTGGTGCCGACGGGGAATTTCGGGAATGTTTTGGCGGGTTGGCTGGCGGGGAAAATGGGATTGCCGGTCGCGGATTTCAAGGTCGCGACGAATCAGAACGACATTCTTTACCGGTTGTTCAGCACGGGAGTTTATAAGGTCGGCGATGTGCGGCCGAGTTTGGCGCCGTCGATGGATATTCAAGTGGCGTCGAATTTCGAGCGGTTTTTGTACTATTTGTTGAAGGCGGATCCGGTGCGGGTGCGGGAGACGATGGCGGCGTTGAAGGTGGGGGGAGAGTTTATTTTTCCGCAGTTTCATGGTGATGCTTTTCGGGCTTCGCGAATGATGGACGAGGAGATTCCGGGGGCAATCGAGAGCGTGTTTTCGAAATACGGTTACACCGTCGATCCGCATACGGCGTGCGGTTTTCAGGAGATCGATCCGGAGAAGACGAGCGTGGTGCTGTCGACGGCGAGTCCGGCGAAATTCCCGGAAACGATCGAGCGGGCGATCGGGATCGAGCCGAAGCACGAGCGGCTGGAGATGTTGAAGGACCGGGAAATCGTGAAGCACAAGATCGCGGCGGATCCGGCGGCGATTAAGGCGTTTATTGAGAAGAATTCTTAAGCGTTCTTAACCACGAATGAACACGAATTGACACGAATTTGGGGGGGAGATTTTGCGCTTGTGGCGCGAGGGGGACCGCCTGAAGGCGGGACTACGAGCGGGGGATTTAGCGGGGGATGGGGATTTTGAAGATTTTTTTTAGGGCGTGGCGGGCGGCGTGGTAGCCGCACATGCCGTGGACGCCGCCGCCGGGAGGGGTGGAGGAGGAGCAGAGGTAGAGGCCGGGGATTGAGGTGGTGTAGGGGGAAAGGCGGAGGCCGGGGCGGGTGAAGATTTGATCGAGGGTTTGGGCGCCGCCGTTGATGTCGCCGCCGATGTAGTTGGGGTTGTAATCTTCGAATTGGCGGGTGTTGCGGGTGGCGCGGCGGAGGATGGTGTCGCGGAATCCGGGGGCGAAACGTTCGATTTGGCGTTCGATGGCGTCGGTCATATCGCGGGTGGAGCCGTGGGGGACGTGGGTGTAGGCCCAGACGGTGTGGTGGCCGGCGGGGGCGCGGGAGGGGTCGAAGAGGCTTTGCTGGGCGATGAGGACGAACGGTTCTTCGGCGTGTTCGTGGCGGCGCATGGTGCTTTCGGCGGCGGCGATTTCTTCGAGGGTTCCGCCGAGGTGGACGGTTCCGGCGCGGCGGCATTCCGGGGCGGTGAAGGGGATCGGTTCGGTGACGGCGTAGTCGATTTTGAACGCGCCGGCGCCGTAGCGGAATCGGCGGAGTTGTCCGCGATAGAAGCGGGAGAGTTTTTCGCCGCAGATTTCGAGGAGCTGGCGGGGGGTGATGTCGAAGAAGATGGTGCGGGCGGCGGGGAGATCGGCGAGGTTTTGGATGGGGCGGCTGGTTTCGATTTCGCCGCCGAGGGATTGGAAATAGCTGGCGAGGGCGTTGGCGATGTTTTGGGAGCCGCCGCGGGGGATGGCCCAACCGCGGGTGTGGGCGAGAGCGCCGAGGACGAGTCCGATGGCGGAGCTGGCGGGGGCGGTTAGCGGAAGCATTCCGTGGGCGGCGAGTCCGGCGAAGAGGCCGCGGGCGTCGGGGTCGCGGAAACGGCGGCGGGCGAGAGTGGAGGCGGGTTGGAGGGCTTGGAGGCCGAAGCGGGCGAGGAGGAGCGGGTGTTTCGGGAGGGAAAGGGGGCCGAGGATTTCGGCGGCGAGGGCGTTCCAGTTTTCGGAGATGGGGCCGATGAGGTTTCGGTAGGCGTCGGCGTCGGTGTTGAATTGGGCGGCGGTTTTATCGAGGGAGCGTTCGAGGATGGCGGCGTGGCCGTCGTCGAACGGGTGGGCGAGATCGATTTCGGGGTAGATCCATTGGAGGCCGTGCGATTCGAGGGGAAGGGTGCGGAAATAGGGGGAATCGGCGCCGAGCGGGTGGATGGCGGAGCAGATGTCGTGGCGGAAACCGGGTTCGGTGAGTTCGAGGGTGCGCATGCCGCCGCCGACGGTTTCTTTGGCTTCCACGATTTTGACGGCGAGTCCGTGGCTTTGGAGCAGGATCGCGGCGGCGAATCCGTTGGGGCCGGAGCCGACCACGACGGCGTCGTATTTGGGGGATGTCATGGGGCGATTGTGGCAAAAAAACGCGGCGTGGGCAAAGCCGGACGCCGCGTTTGGTTGGAAGCGCTTTCTGCCAGAGCGGCTAGTTTAGGAAGTTGAGGAAGAACGTGATGTTGAGGACGTTGGTGAAGTCGATGAGGAAGGCGCCGACGATCGGGAGGACGAGGAAGGCGCGGGGGGCCGGGCCGAAACGCTCGACGAGTTGTTTCATATTGGCGACGGCGTTGGGGGTCGCGCCGAGACCGAATCCGCAGTGTCCGCTGGACATGATCGCGGCGTCATAATCTTTGCCCATGACCCGGAAGGTGACAAACGCGGCGAAAGCGCCGACGAAGGCGACTTGGACGGCGAGAATGATGAGCATCGGAAGGGCTGCGCCAGCGAGTTCGATGAGGTTGAGGCTCATCAGCATCATCGCGAGGAAGAGGCCGAGGAAAATGGAGGAGAGATTTTCGATGATTTCGGTGTCGAGCCAGCGGAATCCGGCGAGATCGAGAACATTGCGAACGGTGAGGCCGAGGAGCATCGCGCCGATGTAGGCGGGGAAGGTGAGGCCGGTTTGTTCGATGGCGAATCCGAGCCAGGCGCCGCCTTTGATGCAGGCGAGGACGACGAGGAGATGGAGGAAAGATTTTTTGCGAACGCTCCAGAAGGCGCGCAAATCGCAGAGAATGCCGGTGCCTTCGGTGATTTCGCTTCCTTCGAGGTGGATTTTGCGGGAGGCGGTGGAGCGGAGATTACGCCGTTTGAGAATTGCGCCGCCGATGGGGCCGCCGATGAGACCGCCGGAGACGAGGCCGAACGTCGCGGAGGCGACGAGAATGGTGGAAGCGCCTTCGAGACCGAGTGCGGCGAATTCGTCGGCGAAACCGAGGGCGGTGCCGTGTCCGCCGGTCATGGCGACCGATCCGCAGGCCATGCCCAAGATCGGATTTTCGCCGAGGAGCCATGCCATGCCGATCCCGATGGCGTTTTGGAAAACGGCTAGAACGGTGGCGATTCCGAGGAAAAGCGCGACTTGGAGGCCACCTTTTTTGAGGAGGAGCCAAGTGGCGTTGAGGCCGATGCAGGTGAAGAAGGCGATGAGGAAAGGGGTGTGAACGCCGACGGTGGGACCTTCGACCCATCGCGGTTCGATGGTAACGAGCCAGGACCACCATTTCTCGTCTACGCCGGAGGTGAGGTTGAGGGGTTGGCCGGCGAGATTTATGAAAAGAACGATCAGGGAGATCAAAAGACCGCTGACGACGGGGGAGGGGATGTGAAAACGGGCAAGAACCGGGATTTTCTTGAGAAGAAAATCGCCTAACACGAGCACGGGGACCGCCAGAAGGACGAGGAACCAGGGTGAGATAGTCATACTGTGATACGAAGAAAGCAAAGGAGGGATGGCGGAACAATCGGAAAACGGTGTGAAGCCGACAAATTCCGGCGAAATGGGATTGAAAACGTCGGAGGGATTGAGGATGCCCGGGGAACTTTGAGGAAAATAGGCGGTTTCGAGGGAACGGGTTCGGCGCTTGCCAGCAAGGGGGTGAAGGGATTATATAGTATGCGACATTAACCCTTAACAGCAGGAGGAAAAACTATGATTGGCACATCCACAGCCACGGCTGCTTGCGGCAAATGCGTATATTGGCACACGGCGGATTCGATGAAGGGAGAATGCCGGCGGCACGCGCCGCAGACGGTGGTATTCAAGATCGACGACCAAGTGCAATATGAGTCCACCTTTCCCGCCACGAGGGCGGAAGATTGGTGCGGGGATTTCGAACCGAAGTAACGATTCGTTTTTTCCCGGTTTTGGGAAAGCGGCCGGTATCCGGATCGGGTATCGGCTGTTTTTGTTTGCGCCGGGAGGGAACTTCGTTTTTGTAATTGAGACTCAGTCTTAGTTGTGGAAATGAAGAACGATTCAATTGGCGCGGAGGGAGAACAGGCGTTGCGGCGTATCGCTATCGAGTGCCGGAGTTCCATTGACGACGTTTTGGATATCATGGCGGGATTGCCGAAGCGGGAAAAGCCGGGGGCGTGCGTGCTCTGTTTTTTCAACTTGTACCGGAAGCTTCCGGCGCGGTGTTTGGAGGATTTGCATCGCGTGCGGATTTGGTTGGAGCGGGAGATCGAGGTGGTGGCGTTGGACGATTCGGAGAATCTGGTGGAGACGCTGCCGTGCCGGATCCGGGAGCGGGATTTGGAGGATTTTTGCCGGCGGATGATGGAGGAGAGTAAGGCGTTGATGAAGCCGGGTATGAACCGGTTGATGTTGCAATTCCGTTTCGCGGGCGAGGCTTCGCATGGAATGGCGGGCGCGTAGTGTCGATAGTTAGGGTGAATCCCTTGTGCGGAATGCGCGGCATTGTGTGTGGTTGAAGATTTGCGCGAATTTACGGATGGTAAAGAGAGCAATGTTTAAGGGTTGCAATTAAAATTCGGTTGAGTAAATCTCTGTCCCACGTGTATGCATTTGCACGGAAACAATATCGGTTATGATGAATTATTCTGAAGCGAAGAATATCCTTGAACAGCAGGAAGCGGCACAAGCCGTTTTGGCGCAATACGAGAAGTTGCGCGACGCGCACGAAGAGTTTGGGTTCAGCACCCGCCGGGAGTTTATCGCGGCTTTGCAGGAGCTGGACGGCGGTCGTAAAGCCGGGAAAACCGGAACGGGCCGGCGCGGTCGTGGGCTTTCGGACGATCAGATCAATGAGATTCTGAGTCTGAAGTCGCAAGGCAAGACCAACGCGGAGATCGCCCGCACGGTGGGTGTGACTCCTTTGACGGTTGGCAAGTATGTGAACGCCAACAAAGGAAAGCGCTAATCGTTTAGGAAATAGCGTTTGCTTTTTTAGAAGGCCCGGTTTCGGCGAGAATGCTGAACCGGGCTTTTTCGTTGGCGCAATTGCGCGAGGTCGGGCTATCGGTTTTTCGGCATTGATTTGGTTGGGGATCGGGCATTGAGTATCGCGTTTGGCGGAATGCGCGAGGGCGAATCTTTATCTATTGAACAACTTATGAACGGAGTGGCGATCATTGTTCCGGCGCGATTGGAATCGACGCGGTTTCCCCGCAAGTTGATGCATCCGATTCGGGGGAAGCCGTTATTGTTGCATGTGGCGGAGCGGATCCGGGAGCAGGCGCCGGAGTTTCGGCTGATGTTCGCGGTGGATCACGAGATGTTGGGGGAGGTGCTGGAGCGGTCGGGGTTTTCGGCGGTTATGACGAGCGCGGCGCATCCGAGCGGGACGGACCGGCTGGCGGAGGCGAATGGGATCGTCGGCGCGGATTATGTGATCAATGTGCAGGCGGACGAGCCGCTGATTACGCGAGCGCAGATTTTGGGGTTGGCGGAGATGATTCGGACGGGGGTGGAGATGGCGACTTTCGGGACTCCGTTTTCGCGGGCGGCGGATTTTTTCGATCCAAATCAGGTGAAGGTGGTTTTGGATGAGCAGGGGCGGGCGTTGTATTTTTCGCGCGCGCCGATTCCGTATCCGCGGGATTTCGGGCGGGAGGTGCCGGAGGATTGGTTTCGGGAAAACCGGGTGCTGCGGCATTTGGGGCTGTATGCTTACACGGGGGAGTTTCTGCGGAAGTTTACGAAGTTGCCGCCGGGGAAACTGGAGCGGATCGAGAAGCTGGAGCAGTTGCGGGCGCTGGAGAACGGCTGCCGGATCGCGGTCGGGATAACGGCGGAATCGACGATCGGGGTGGATGTGCCGGAGGATGCGGAGAAGTTTGAGCGGTATTTGGAGGGGCGGTGAAGAAAGCACGCTGGGATGAGCACGCAGGGATGCGTGCTCTACGTGGTGGCGGGGTTGAGTTTGCGTTCCGTTTGGAGGCGGAGTTGGCCGCAGGCGGCGTTGATGTCGTGGCCTTTTTCGCGGCGGATCGTGACGGAGATGTTCCGGTCGCGGAGGATGGAGAGGAATTTGTTTTGGCGGAGAATGCTCGGGCGTTTCCAGGGGAGGCCTTCGACGGTGTTGTAGGGGATGAGGTTGACGTGGGCGTGGAGGTCGGCGGCGATTTCGGCGAGGGCTTCGGCTTGTTCGAGCGAGTCGTTGATGTCCTCGATCAGGATGAACTCGAGGGTGAGCATGCGGCCGTGGCGCTCGGAGAAGAGTTTGACGGCGGGGAGAAGTTCTTCGAGCGGCCAGCGTTTGTTGACCGGCATGATTTGCTGGCGGACTTCGTTGGTGGCGCCGTGGAGGCTGATGGCGAGGCGGAATTGGACGTTTTCCTCGGCGAGGCGTTTGATGGCGGGAACTACGCCGGAGGTGGAGACGGTGATGCGGCGGGCGCCGAAATGGAGCGCCCATTCGGAGTTTACGATTTTGAGGGCGGCGAGGAGGTTGTCGTAATTGGCCAGCGGTTCGCCCATGCCCATGACGACGATGTTGTCGAAGGAGGGAATTTCGGGGCGGGCGCGAGGGGTGCGGGCGTCTTCGAGGAAGCAGACCTGGAGGAGTTGGGAAACGATTTCGCCGGTGGAGAGATCGCGTTTCCATCCATCGAGTCCGGAGGCGCAGAATTTGCAGCCGAACGCGCAACCGACCTGGGTGGAGATGCAGACGGTTTTGCGGGATTGCTCGATGCCGACGCCTTCCTGGGGGACGCGGATAATGACGGTTTCGATGAGGGAGCCGTCGCGGAGCTGGAGGAGGAGTTTGTCGGTGACGTCGCCGGCTTCCTTGGTGAGGAGGTGGCGGGTGGGTTGGATGTCGTAGTTGTCGTCGAGCCAGGCGCGGAGGGATTTGGGGAGGTTGGTCATCTCGTCCCAGGTGGCGACGCGTTTTTTGTAAAGCCAATCCATGACCTGTTTCGCGCGGAACGGTTTTTCGCCGGATTCGGCGAAGCGTTGGGCGAGACCGTCGAGGGTTTCGCTGTGGATCGGCTGCTTTTCGGGAACGAACTTCATGGATAAGAGGATAAGGGACGCAAAAACGCGGGGAAATCGAGTCGGAATTTGTTTTGGGGGTTGGGAAGAGGGGCGTTGGATGGCGCGGGGGATGGTTTAACGGAAGGGGATTCACCACGGAGGCGCGGAGGGCACGGAGGGCGGGGATAGGAGAAGGCGGCGGGAAGGGGATTTTTAACTACGGAAGACACGGACGGAGCGATAGCGGAGATGGCGAAGCAAAACACGGAAGGCTTGGGCTCAGAATCTTAACAAAAGGTAGCAAAGGGAGCGAAGGGCTTGGGCTGTGTTTTTTGACCACGGATGGCACAATGGGCACAGATGCTGAGGCTCGGGGCTTAACAGAGGGTGGCGAAGGATGGGTTTGTTTTTAGCCACGGAAGACACGGAAGGGGTGGGCAGGGATGGGGCGGGTGATACTTGCGCCAGGTTTGATTGTGGGAAGCTGACGGGTTTGGGGAAATGGAGTTGGAGATTTTTTTGGGTTGAGGGGCCGGGGCTCTGGGGGAAGGCCTGAAGGCCTCACTCTTACCTCGGGCTCGGGCTTTGGCTCTGACTTGGGATCTGCGGCTTGGGCTCTGAAAAGGGCTGAAGCCTTCACTCTTACCTTGGGCTCGGGCTTGGGGGTTGCGTTGGGGCGGGTGGTTCGCAGATTGGGGGGATGAGACGGGAAATTACTTGGGTTGAAAAGTTGCCGGATCGCGTGAAGCGGGAGGTGCGCGTGTATTTTCATGGGGGGAAGACGTTTTGGAAGGCGCGCCTGTCGACGGAGGAGGAGTGGGATCACGACTTGGTTCCGAGCGACGAGGATTGGGAGCAGCTGGAGGATGAGGTGCGCCGGCGGTTTCAGAGGAAAAAGGCGAGTCAGGAGGATCTGGATTTGGTGCTGAACCGAGTGATCGGCAAGAAGCGGGGGGCGCCGAGCCAGCGGTTGGGGAAGGAGTTGTGAGAGGGGGAGATTTCGCGGGGTTAGGCGGAGATCCAGGTGGCTAGTTTTTCGGGGAGGGGGGTGCGTTTGCGGGTGGTGGCGTCGAGGCAGACGTGGGCGGTGCGGAGTTGGGCGGCGATTTTTCTTTGGTCGCCGATGAGGAGGTGGATTTCGTAGTCGATGAAAAAGGTATCTTCTTTGACGCGTTGTGGGGTCAGGTCGACTTCGATGGTGTCGCCGCAGCGCATGGGGCGGAGGTAGTCGGCGCGGGCGTTGGAGATCGGGATGATGATGTCTTCGTCGGAGAAGAATTGCTGGAGTTCGATTCCGGCGGCGTCGAGGGCGTCTTCGTAGGCTTCGTGGCAGATGGAGAGGTAATTGGCGAAATAGGCGACGCCGGCCGCGTCGGTGTCCGCGAATCGGATCTTGCGGGAATAGGTGTGCTTCATCGCCGGGAGAATAGCGGGATCGGCGGTGGCGGGAAAGGAAATTTGTGGGTGGGTCGGTCGATGAAGCTTGGGCTTCATCGCTACAGGAGGCGGGGGAAGCGGGGGTTGGGCGGCGAGGGAGGGAAGGAGGTTTGTGGGAGATCGATGAAGCTTGGGCTTCATCGT
>CAZJCL010000045.1:0-12130 GCA_964544025.1 uncultured Opitutales bacterium
GTTGTTAAGGATGTAACTACCGCGAGTGGAAAATCGCTTCGGGTGAGCGACAATTCGTTTATGTTTCGGGATGTGACGGTGGTCAGGGAATCCGGCGAGTAGGGATTCGCGATAGCTTTTAATTCGCCGGAGAAACGGCCGCGGGCAATTCGATCCAGAAGCGGCTGCCGGCGTCGGGAGCCGATTCGACGCCGTAGGTTCCGCCCATTCGCTGGACCGATCTGGCGACGATCGCGAGGCCGATGCCGGAGCCTTCGAAATCGGCGTCGGTGTGGAGGCGTTCGAAGATCCCGAAGATTTTTTTGTGGTATTCCTTGGCGATTCCGATTCCGTTGTCATGGATCCAGATGCGAACTTTCTTGGGAGCGGGGCGTTCGGTCCGGATAACGATCTTGAGCGGTCTCGCGGGGGATCGGAATTTCAACGCGTTTTCCAGCAGGTTGAGGATCGCCTGGCGCAGCATCGATGGGTGGCCGACGACGGAGTCGAGCGGTTGTTCGATGGTGAGGACTTCGTCTTGCTGGAGAGCAGGGAGGGTGAAGTTGAGTTCGGTCAGCAGGGTTTCCAGCTGGATCGCCACCGGTTGGACGATTTCGCGGGAGACTTGGCAGAAGCTCAGCAAATCCTTGGTGAGGAGCTCCATTTTTACGGCGGCGATCCGGATCCGGGCGAGATAGGCGCGGGCGGGTTTGGAGAATTCTTCGGCGAAATCTTCCAGGAGAATTTCGCCGTAGCCTTTGATCGCGCGGATGGGAGCGCGCAGATCGTGGGCTACACTGTAGGAAAAGCTTTCGAGTTGCTGGACGGTTTCTTCGAGGCGATTCGTTCGTTCGGATACCTTCGTCTCCAGTTCCTGGTGCGCTTCGACCAAGGCTTGCTGGGCGCGTTCGCGGTCGAGGGCGACGGCGATGTAATGCGAGACGGATTCGATCAACTCCATATCCTCCGGCGCGAATTTTCGGGACTTCGGGCTTGGGACGAGAAGGAGACTGCCGAGGAGGTTATCAGCGACGAAAAGGCCGCGGCAGAAGAATCCGTTGCCGCCGAGGATGGAGATCGCGCGCTCGCGTTCGCGAACATCGAGGAGAACGGGAAGGGTGCTGTTGCTGGTGTTTTTCGTGCAGGCGGTGAGGAAGCCGATGGAAAGATCACCGATCCATTCTTTGGCCGGTTCGCTTCCGCCGTGGGTGAGGAGGGTCCATTCGTCGTTGCGCCGCAGGTAAATCGCGAAGGCGCGGGCGTTGAGATGGGTGGCGAGCGAAGGCATGAATTCGCGGACGACGCCGGTGGGGTTTTTGGCGAGAAGCAGACTTTCGGAGGCGGAAGAGAGGAGTTGCTGGCGGCGGAATTGACGGCGAAGAAGGGTGGACTGGAATTCCCGTTGCGAGACGTCTTCCACGAGAGTTACGGTTCCGCGAAGGCCGTCTTCGTGATGGAGCGGGGCGATGCGCGCGGTTTGGAGCATGTTTTCCCCCTCCATTTCGCGCAAGGTGGAGGGAAAGGGAAACAGGTATTTGTGGAACGAGGTGGAGAGCACGCTGGCTTCTCCGGCGAGCGCCTGGTGGTATCGTTTGTCCAAACCGCGTTCTACGAGATCGGGAAAGACCTCGAAAAGGTTTTCGCCGAGGAGGCTCGATTCGCTTCGGCAACTGTGGGTTTCCAGCCACCGGTTCCACGCCTGGATGCGGAAGTCCTCGTCGGTGATGAGCACGCCGTAGGGCGCCATCTCATGCATCCAGCGCAACAATGCCGCGTTCCGAAAATTCGAGGGAAGTGATGAACCGGGGCTCATGGCAGAACGGTTAACCGGTCATCTGACGGTCTTCCCATTTCTGCACTTCTTGCAGGAGACGGTCGAGCGAGACGACGCCGAGGATAATCATCAGGTAGCCGCTGACATCGCTTTGGCGGAGATGAAAGCGGGTGTGAACCATCAGCGCGCTGGTGAGTTCTTCCTCTTCGATGGTGATGGAATCGAGGATTTGCCGGACTCCATCGACGTGCAGCCGGGGAACGGAAAACGATACCTGGACACGCAACAGGTTTCCGAATACGCCGAGACAGGCGTTCAGCAGGATGTTGCCGACTTCGGTGATTACCTCCCGCGCGGCGCTGTCGATCGAATCCAGTTCGTCGTCGCCGAGGAGGAGACGGTTGAGCATGAGCGCGGCTTTCTCGTCGAGCAACAGAAGCGCGTTTCCGGATACGGAACCGGAAAATACCTGGTTCACGCTGGCGATCTCGCCGTCCATGACGTTCGCGAGAATCGCCGGAATTTCGCGAAATGTATGGATCGCCACATTCGGCACCTCCAGCGAGATCCGGTGGCCGGTCAGCTCGGAAAGAGCTCCGGCGGCCCGCGCGTAGCCGATGTTGATCAATTCCGTCAGCGCGTCGATTTGCCTCGGGTTCAGCTCCATGCGTCCCCTTTCGTTTCCAGCTGATTGAGGATTTCGGCGACGCTGGCGGGGGAGAAAGGTTTGTTCAATAACCCGACGGCTCCGGCGGATTGCACTTGTTCGCGGGTGGAGGTTTGGATGTCGGCGGTGGCCATGATCACGCGAACGTCCGGATCGAGTTCCCGAAGTTTTTCGAGGACTTCGGTGCCGTACATCCCTTTCATGACGATATCGAGAAATACGATTTCGGGTTTCGCGATGAAGTAGCGTTCGAGTGCTTCCGCGCCGTCGGTCGCTTCTTCCACGGCATGTCCAAGATCTTCGAGAACCTTACGCAAAGAGCGGCGCGCCAGCCCGGAGTCGTCAACTATCAGAATTTTGCTCATATTCGGTCTACAATCGCGTTAGCCATTTCGGAAAGAGGGATTGCGGCGTCGCTCAAACCTGCCTCGACCACGGCTCGGGGCATCCCGTAAACGACACAGCTTTCCTCGGATTCTGTCAACACGGTACCGCCTTTCGCCTTCACCCAAGCGGCTCCTTGCGCGCCGTCGTTTCCCATCCCGGTCATGACGACGGCGAGCACGCGTTCGCCGTAAACATTGGCGGCGGATTCGAACAACGCGTTCACCGACGGCCGGTGCGGCGAATCGTTCGGATGGTTTCGCAGCTGGGCAACCACTTTTCCGGCGGCGGTGCGGCCGAAGCAAAGGTGATGTCCGGCGCGGGCAACGATCGCACGGCCGGGCAAAACGTGATCGCCTTCGCGGGCTTCGATTACCTGGAGCGCGCAAATTTCGTCCAGTTTTTGGGAGAGAAATTCCGTGTATCCGATCGGCATGTGGACGACGATCGCCACCGGAACCGGAAAATCGGCCGGCAGTTCCGACATGATTCGCCGGATCGCCTGCGGGCCGCCGGTGGAAAGGCCGATCACGACGATATCCACGTGCAACTGGACGTCCCGCGCCACGTGGGAAACGGGAACTGGATGGCGCGGCCCGGGATCCTTCAGCGACATTTGCGCGGAGGATTTCACTTTTTCGATCAACTCCGACTGGATTTCACGGAGTTCCGGAGAGGCGAGAGCGGTCGGTTTTTTGACGATGTCGACCGCGCCCGCCTGCATCGCGTCGACGGCCATTTCGCCGTCTTCCGGAGTCGCGGTCAAAACGAGAATCGGGAGCGGCCGGCGCGCCATTTGTTTCCGGACGAAAGCGACGCCATCGCATCTCGGCATCACCAAGTCGCAGGTGACGACATCCGGTTTCAGCGTTTCCACCAGTTCCAGCGCTTCGTCGCCGTCGCGGGCCGCTCCGACGACGTCGATGAACGGGCTGCGCGACAACATTTCGCGAACCACTTTCCGGACGAAAGCGGAATCATCGACTACCAGAACCCGAATAATGCTGTTCATGAACCGTCCTTGGTGGAACGAACATAGACAAAGGAATGGCCGACTTCCCGCAGTGTAAAATCGGTGGTCACGTTGAGGAGGGATTCCGAAATCCCGATGAAAAGGTAGCCGTTTTCCGGCATGCGTTCCGCGAAATGAGAAACCGTCCGAAGAATGGATTCACGGGAAAAATAGATAAAGACGTTTCGGCAAAAAATGACCGGCGAACGGACGAGATCCTCCACCTCTTCGCGCACCACGAGATTGGCTTGCCGGTAGGTGACGCGGGAAACGAGATCCGGAGAAACCTGCCAGCGGTCTCCGACGGGCGTGAAATATTTATCGCGGAGCGCTTCGGGAAGCGAGCGAAAGGAACGTTCGCGATAGAGTCCCGCTTTCGCCTTCGTCAGTGCCGCCTCGCTCGCGTCACTGGCCAGGATCTCGATCGGATGGTTTCCCCAGCCGGCTTCGCGCAATGCGATGGCGAGGGTGATCGGTTCTTCTCCGGTGGCGCACGCCGCGCTCCAGATGCGCAACGGCTGATCGGTGCGGCGAAACCATTCCGGCACCACGTGATAAATCAGCGTCTCGATCTGACTGAATTCGCGCCAGAAATACGTTTCCTGCACGGAAAGCGCGTCGATCACGCGGTTCCAGGCTTCGCGCGATCCGTCGTATTTCAGGAAGTAGTAATATTCCATCATCGACGAATCCCGCGCCTCGGCGAGAGGACGGATTTTGTCGATAAACATGTCGAGCCATTGGTCCTCGAAATAAATTCCGGTATGCCGGTGGACCAAATCGCGGAACAACAGGATCAACTCGCGCGACGGTTTGGTGTCAGAGGAATTGTCCGGCATCATTGCGGCATACTAGAAGGGCGGACCCGCGAAGGTGCAACTTTGGCCGCGCGAAACCGCGATCGCCACGGGCTCGTTTCCTTTCGATGGAATCTGGATGAACTCACTCGGCGGGGGAGTTCTCCGATTTCGCGGCGGATTTTTTCCGCGAGCGGGTCTGGGCCGACGGTTTTTGCGATTTGGTCGCGGTGCCGTCGTTGTCCTGGCGCGAGGTTTTGGCCGCGTTTTGTTTTTCCGGGGAAACGGGCGGTGTTTGCCGGTCGCCGTTGAATTGTTCCAGTTGGTGGTGAATCTGGTCGGCGGCCGCGAATTGCTCCTGGTTCGACCTCGCCAGCGATCTCAGCAAACGGGCGGATTCGTCGGAAGCGGCGGTGAGTTCGCGCATTCCCTTGGCTTGCTCGGTGAGAGCCTGCGCGGTTTGGTCGGTTTGTTGTTTCAAATGATCGGCGGAGGTGGTGACCTGGTTGGCCGCGGCGGCTTGTTGGTTCATGGCGGTGGCGACGGATTGGATGGCGGAATCGAGCTGATCGAATTCGCGGCTCACGTCTTCGGCTTGCGAGGCGTATTCGGCGATGGAGCGCGACGTGGCGGCGGATCCGCGGCGAATCGCCTCGATGGCCTGGACGATTTGCGCAGCTCCTCCGGCCTGTTCGCCCGTGGCTTGCCGCACGGCGGCGGCGTTGGTGGTGGTGTTGCGGGCGGCCTTGATCACCTCGCGGGCGGCGCGGCTTTGTTCCGCCATCGATTGGGAAACTTCGCGGGCAATTTTCCGGAGATGGGAGGTTGCCTGCACGATATTGGAAGCGCTTTGGGCCTGCTCGGTGGTGGCGGTGGCGACTTCCTGGACTTGAATCCGCGTCGAGGAAACAGCGGTTTCGACGTGTTTGCCCGCGGTGAGTTGCTCGTCGGCGGCGCTGCTGATTTGGGCGACGAGGCGGGTGGTTTCGTCGATTCCGCCGAGAATTTTTTGCAAACCTTCCAGGCCTTCTTCCGATTGCCGGTTGCTCTCGTCGGCCACCCGGGCTCCTTCGGTGGCCGATTCGGTCGCTTGCCGGGTGGCTTCCTGCAAACGGCGAACGATTTTGCCGACATCGATGGTGGCGGTGGCGGAGCGGTCGGCGAGATTGCGGATTTCCTCGGCGACGACGGCGAAACCTCTTCCGGCGTCTCCGGCGCGGGCTGCTTCGATCGATGCGTTGAGCGAGAGCAAATTGGTGCGCTCGGCGATGATGCTGATTGTGTTGACGATTCCCGCGATGTCTTCGGTTTGCCGGTTCAGGTCGCGCATGACGGAAGCCGACTGGGTCATCGACGTCGCGACGCGGGAAATGCCTTCGATGGAGCGTTTCACGGTGACGCCGCCTTCTTGCGCTTCTCGGGAAAGACGGCGGGTGATTTCGTCGGCCTGGCGGGAAAGATCGGCGACGCGGCGGCTGGAGCGGTCCATTTGGGAAACGCTGCTCGCGGCGGTTTCGGTGGCGCTGGTGATGCGTTCGGCGTTTTGGGCGACGCCGTGAATCGAGCGGGACATTTCCTCGATGGAGGAAGCGGTTTCCTCGACGGAAGTGGTGAGACTTTCGGACATGGCGCTGACCTCTTCGATGGAGGCGGCCATTTCGTTCATCGCGGACGAGGTTTCGTCGGCGGCGGCGGATAAATCGTCGGAATTTCCCGCGACGGCCTGGATCGAGCGGCTCATTTCCTCGATCGCGTTCGCGCTTTCGTCGACGGAGGTGGCGAGCGCTTCGGTTTCCTCGCTGATGGTTTTGATGGAGCCGGCCATTTTATCCATGGAGGAAGTCACGCGCTGGGAGCTGGTGGCCATTTTCCGGGCGTCATCGCTCACGCTTCGGATGGAGGCGCTGATTTCGCGGATGCTGGCGGAGATTTGGCCGGTTCCGTTGGCGACGTTGTTGGTTGTTTGGGTAACCTGTTCGATGGAGGCGGCGAGTTCGTTGATCGAGGAGGCGATGGAATCCAGCGATCTGGAAAGGGAATCGGCTTCGCTCGAAGTTTGTTGGAGGCTGGACGCCATCTGGTTGGCCTGCCGGGAAAGATCGGAAAGAATCTCGGCGCGAGTTTCCGGAGGCGCGGCGACGGCGCGTTTTTGCCGGGCTTCGGCAGCGGGTTTTGGCGTGGAGGAAGTTTCGGTCTTTTTCATTTTTTAAAGGGGGACAACGAATCAGGAAAGTGAGGTGTTTTGGCTGTGCGGGTCGGCGGCGACCGCTTGTTCGGCGACTTCCTCGTCGGGAAGGTCGTCGAGTTTCAGGATCGCGTCGAGATCGAAGAGCAGAACGAGCCGTTTCTCGACTTCGGCGATGCCGCGGAGGAAATGCCGGCCGATGCCGACCACCGCTTCGTCGATCGGTTGGATGGCGTTGGCCGGGATATTGCGAAATTGGCGGGCGGAGTCGACGATGAGGCCGACTTGGCGACCGTGGCTGCGGGTGACGATGAGCCGGGTTTGCGGCGTGTAGGGAGCGTCGGGCAAGCCGAACCGGCGGCGCAGATTCACGGCGGCGACCACTTGGCCGCGCGAGAAAATAACGCCGTCGACGAACGGGGCCGCTCCCGGAACCGGAGTCACGTGCTCGACCATTTCCAAGTGCTTGATTTCGTGGCTGGCGAGCGCGTAGACGGTTTCGGCGACTTGGCAAAGAATGTAGGTGTCTTCTCCGTTATTCATGGTCAACTCAGGCCGATGTCGCGGCCTCCTTTTGTTTTTGCGAACGCAGCGGGCGCGCGGCGCGGCCGGTCACGGTGGAGATGTCGAGGATCAGCACCGGCCTTCCGTCGCCGAGCTCCGTTGCTCCGGAAAATCCTTCGGCGTGGGCGAACGGTTCGCTAAGCGCTTTGACGACGACTTCGCGATGTCCGATGACGCGATCCACGACGAGTCCGACGAGTCCGCGTTCCGATTCGACGACGAGCACGTGTTGGTGCTTTTGCGTGGTTGGACGCTGGAAATATTCGCTGAGCCGCACCAGCGGAAGAATGCCGTTTCGGTAATGGAGCAGTTCCGTTTTGCCGACCCGGCGGATTTTCATTTCGTCCAAGAGCAACACCTCGGCGATCGTTCCGCGGGGAACCGCGTAGAAAATATTCGCGGAGGAAACGACGAAAACGTCGGCGATCGCGAGCGTCAGGGGAAGGCGAAGGATGAACGAGGTTCCTTTTCCTTTTTCCGTTTCCAGCGTCATCGAGCCTCCGAGTTCCCGCACCGCTTCGTAAGCCATCGCCATGCCGACGCCGCGGCCGGCGGCGCGGTCGGGGGTATCGCGCGTGGAAAATCCGGGGCGGCAAAGGGTGGAAAGAAGATCGGCGGCGGTCATCGTTTCGGGAACTTCGATGTCCATCGCGGCCGCGCGTTTCGCGACTTCTTTGGAATCGATGCCGCGGCCGTCATCGTAGACGGAGATGATGACCGCGTCGCCGGATGTTTTCGCGGCGAGAAGGATCGTGGCTTCTTCCGTTTTTTTCTGTTTTTTGCGAATGACCGGTTCCTCGATGCCGTGGCTGATGGCGTTGCGGACGAGATGGAGGAGCGGCGCTTTCAGCTGGTCGATGATGAACTTGTCGATTTGCGTTTCCTGGCCGGAAAGTTGCACCCGCACCTTTTTACCGGAATCGCTCGCGAGATCGCGGACGACGAAAGGCATGCGTTCGAACAAATGCGCGACGGGAACGAGCCGGACGCCCATGATCGCTTCGCGCAATTCTCCGAGAGAGCCGCTGAGGCGCCGGCCGATTTCGCGAAACGGGAAGGCGAGCGGGTCGTTTTCCCGCGAGGCGAGTTGCGCGACCTGTTCTTCGAGGCGAGCGCGTTGAATCACCAGATCGCCGAGCACGCGCATGAGTTCGTCGAGTTTTTCGATGTCGACGCGAACCAGCCGGGACGGGGCGACGAAAGGATTGTGCGGGGCGGAAGCGGAATCGTCGGGAGCGAAACCGGGCGCGTCTTTTTCCGGGGAATCGGCGTCGGGCAACGGTTCGAAACGGATCGCGTCGGCTTCCCATTCGGCCAGATTTTCCGGCGGTTCGCGGAGCGCGAGGACGAACGCGAACGAAATTTTTTGGGCTTCGACTTTGGGGGCGGCTTCGAGGATGCGTCCGAGTTTGGCGAGGCGTTCGCGGACGCTGTTGATGTTGATTCCGCGGGCGTCGAGTTCTTTGGCGGGAGTGAACGAGCAGCGCCAAACCAGCAATCCGTCCCGCCGCGCCTCCGCGATGCGGGCGGAAAGAGTGGCATTTTCCGGTTCGGAGGGCGGTTTTTCCGAGGCGGTATCGGTTTTGGCGATGGAAACGAGCGCGAGCAGTTCCGCCTGGACATCGGGCAACGGTTTCTTTTCGCGATGCGCTCCTACCGTTTGTTCGAGGCGCTTGGTGGCGAGCATGAGCGCGTTCAGACTTTCCGGCGGAACGGGGGTTTTTTGGACGGAAAGGAGGCGCAGGTAATCTTCGGCGGCGTGAGCGAGTTGTTCGGCGGAGACAACGCCGGCGAGGGCGGAAATTCCCTTGAAGGAGTGAAAGCTGTTCAAGAGCGAGCGGACGTGGGCGGAACTCGGTTCTTTGCCGTCGGCGCTTTCCTTTTCGAGCGCCCCGAGTGCTTGGCGGATCGCGCTGAGGTGTTCATCGCATTCGGAATAAAAATCATCCAGCAGATCCGGGCGAAGTTCGTTTTCAAAATCGTCGCTCATCGGGTGCCGGTGGAAGATCCTTTTTCGCCGGAAGAGGAACGCTGGAGACGCGGAACCAGGCATTCGCGGATATCGTCCACTGTCGGCGGTTTTACCAGATAAGCTTTCGCTCCCATCCGCAACGCTTGCTGAATGTCCACCGCCTGGTCGGATCCGCTCAAAACGATAACGTCCCACCGGTCGTGGAGTTGCTGCTCGTCGATCCACTCCAGGACTTGGAAGCCGTTCAGCCCGGGCATTTTCAGGTCGAGGAAAATCACGGCGGGATCTTCATCCTTGTCGGTGTTTTCGCGGATCCTCTGCAGGAAATCGAGTGCTTCGAGGCCGTTTCTGGCCCGTTCCATCAGGCACTCGACTCCCGCGCGTTTCAGCGAACGTTCCAAGAAAAAAGCATCATCTTCGGAATCCTCGACTAGCAGTATTCGTGGCGGCACGGTTAGGGAAATTCGGTGATCGTTCGGCCTCAGGCCGGACCGGAGAAGCTGACATCCGCCGCCGGAAGTGTCAAGACGGGACGGGGTTATCCGCGAGGACAATGCTGGTCTTTTCGTCGCGAATCACCAGCACCAGAAGCTGGCTGGCGCGGGTCGCGTATCCGTTCTTCGCGTTCACCGGCTGAAACGGGGAGGTTTCGCCTGACGGCAGAGTCGGTCAAGCAGCCGGAGAATTTCGGAAAGATGTTGCTTGGGCGAGTGCATGGCGAAGTCAGTTCCGATTTCGCCCGGGGTAAGATGGGGAGGAGGCGCCGGATTTGAGCCGGCACCTCCGAAAAGAATGGCTTACTTTCCGACGGTCAGATCGCTGGCGGAGTCTTCGTCGAGGAAGAGGACCGCGTTGGATTGCTGGCGGAGGATCGAGCTTGGGCAGGCGGTCGAGATCGGGCCTTCCAAGGTGTTTTTCACGGCTTCCGCTTTGCGCTTTTCCGGGACGATGCAGATGATCTTTTTGCCGGAAAGGAGCGTTGGAATCGTGAGGCTGAAGGCGTGGGTCGGGACCGCGTCGAGCGACGGGAAATGGCCTTCGCCGACTTGCTGCTGTTTGCAGCGTTCTTCCAGCTCGACGAGTTTCATCGGGAGCGGGTCGTTGAAATCGGCGACGGGAGGATCGTTGAAAGCGATGTGGCCGTTTTCGCCGATGCCCATGCAGGTGAGGTCGATCGGTTTTTCCTGGAGAAGGGCGGCGTAGCGCTTGGCCTCGGCTTCCGGATCGGTGGCTTCACCGTTGACGAAATTGAAGGCTTTTGGCTTCACGGTTTCGAGGACGCGGGCCTTCATCCAACCGGCGAAACTCGCGGAATGGCTGGAGGAGATGCCGACATATTCGTCCATGTGGAAGCAGGTGATTTTGCTCCAGTCCAGCTCCTCCTTCTTCGTCAGCGCGTCGATGAATGTGAGCATCGAATTCGCGGAGGCGAGGATGACGCGGGCTTCGCCGTTGCGGGCGATGGCGTCGCGGAGGATCGCGGCGGCTTGGGCGGCTGCGGAAGCGCCGAGGGCGGCGTTGGATGGATACACTTCGACCTGAAGCGAATCCACCTGGAACCGGCGGGCGGGTGTGTTTTCTGTTGAAGTACTCATGTGGTGTGAATCAGTGGTTGAGAAACGTCGATGAGCGGAAGCTCGACTTGAAAAACGTCGGCAACCGCTTGCGAGGCGAGGAGCCAAGCCTCGTTTTCGGAAATGCCGGTCCACCTTGAGAAATTCGCCACGCCTTCGTCAAGCGTGAGGGAGGAGCCGGCGAAATTGGTTTGGCCGGGCTGGCGGACGACGCGGTCTTCGCCGACCTCGATGGTGAGATTTCCGAGGCGGTATTGTCCGGTCGGAGCGCCGGCGGCGGCCATGCAATCGGTGGTGAGGATGGTTTTTCCGGCGGGTTTGGCGCGGAAGAAATTTTTCAGGGTGTGCGGGGGGACGTGAACGCCGTCGGGGATGAAGCAGGCGATGAGTTCGTCGCGGGCGAGGAGGCGTTGGGCGATGTTGTTGTGGCGGTGCATTTCGCCGGGGCAGCCGTTGCCGAGGTGGGTGCAGAGGCGGGCGCCGGCGGCGATGGCGCGGTCGATTTCGGAGTCGTTGGCGTCGGTGTGGCCGAGGGAGACGACGACGTTTTGGCGGGCGAGTTCGGCGGTGAATTCGTCGCTGCCGTCCCATTCGGGGGCGATGGTGATGAGGCGGATGTTTCCGTTGGCGGCGGATTGGAGGCGGTGGAATTCGGCGAGGTCGGGGGCCTTCATTTTGTCGCCGGGGTGGGCGCCGCGGAAGCCGGGTTTCGGGCTGAGGTAGGGGCCTTCGATATGGTAGCCGCAGATGGTTTCGGCGATGGCGGGGTCGTCGCGGCGGAATTGCTCGATGCGTTCGAGTTTGCGGGCGAGGGAATCGATTTCGTCGGTGATCAGCGTGAGGAAAATCCGGTGCATCCGGTATTCGCGGAGAGCGTCGACGGATTGGCGGAGCTCGGCGGCGGTGAGGTCCGGCTGCTGGTAATCGACGCCGGCGAATCCGTTGACCTGGAGGTCGAAGAGGGCTGGACGAAGAGAATTGGATTGGTGAGAAGTCATACCGGAGACGCGGAAACGATGAATCCGCGATGAAGTCGGGTAAAGTAACTGTCTCGTGCGCGAACGGTCAAATGAAATGGTGGAAAGTGGGAAGGTGGGAAGGTGGGAAGGTGGCGGGGGATCAGTCGTCCCTTCGGGACTTGTGGGGGGTGGGTGCGGGGGCCCGAGTGTTGAAACGCTCGGCTATTTTCGGGAGTGCCTCTGGGACAAGGGGCAGGGCGTTT
>CAZJCL010000045.1:12230-14434 GCA_964544025.1 uncultured Opitutales bacterium
CCAGCCGCGGGTTTGGGCTTCGAAGTGGGGGAAGGCGCCGAAGCCGATTGGGTGGTGGGCGTTTTCGAAGCGGTTGTTGGAGAGGCGGAGGGTTTCGGGGTTGATTTTGGTGATTTCGCGGAGGGAGGCGCGGGCTTCGTCGACGGGGGCGGAGCGGATGGTTTCGGCTTGTTCGGGGGTGAGGAGATAACGGCGGTCGGCGGGGTCGTGGCCGTAGCTGGAGAGGCAGATGGCGATGCCGCGGTCCCAGTCTTGTTTTTCCCAGGGATGGTAGCGGAAGGTGTTGTCGGCGATGAGGACGTTGTCGGAGATGATTTCCGTGCCGGGGGATTCGGTGTTGAAGATCGGCATCGCGATGAAGGGGCGGTTTTGGGCGATGCTGTTGCTGACGAAGGTGTTGCCGACGATTTCGGTGTAGCCGATTTGGTTGCGGAGGCGGAGGTAGTCGCCGGAGGAGTCTTCGAAATGGTTGTTTTCGAAGCGGAGGGGGCCGGGGCCGAATCCGCCGCGGGTGGTGTAGACCATGTGGGCGTGGGCGCTGTAGCCGACGCGGGCGAAGGTGTTGTTTTTGACGAGGAGATCGACGACTTCGCCGGAGATTCCGAGGGCGCCGTAGGTGGCTTTGTCGAGGTCGATGAAGCGGCAGTTTTCGATGGTGAGATTGCGGGCGGGGTGTCCGGTTTCGGAGCGGATGTGGAGGGCGAAGTTGCGGGTGGGGCCGGTGAAATGGAGGTCGCGGAGGGTGGCGTTTTGGACGCCTCGAAGGCGGATTTGGAATGGGAGGTCACCGTCGAAGATCGCGCGGCCGGGATTGGCGGGTTCGAGGAGGAGGCGGTTTTCGGGGTGGCCGATTTTTTGGAGGATGAGGGTTTCGGCCCGGTAGTGGCCGTCGAGGAAGCGGATGGTGACGGGAGTTTTGGCGAGTTGGGTTTGGACGGTTTGCCAGAATTCGGGGGCGAGGTAATGGGCGGCGTTGGCGGAGGAATTGGCGGAACCGTCGCCGGCGGTTTCGGGGGCGATGTAGCGGATTTCCGGGGACGCGGTTTCGGCGCGGGCGAAGGGTGGGATGGAGAAAAGGGCGAGGAGGGCAAGGATCGGGAGGAGGGATTTCATGGGGAGGGGGTGTTTTACCAGTTGGCGAAGTTTTGGAGAATGACGGCGGTGACGCAGATGACGAGGAGGGCGACGAATCCGATAATCGCGCCGACGGTGGCCATGTCTTTGGTTTGGATTCTGCCGGTGGCGTAGGCGATGGCGTTGGGAGGGGTGCTGACGGGGAGGCAGATTCCGAACGAGGTGAAGAGGGCCATGGAGATCGCGCCGACGGTGGGGGACCAGATGGTGAGCGCGACGGCGACCGGGATGAAGACGTTGGAGGCGGAGGTGTTGCTCATGAAATTGGTGATGACGATCACGATCGCGCCGGAAACGAGGAGGAACGGGATGAAGGCGAGTTGGTTGACAGGGAAGAGTTGGACGAGGATCTGGGAGAGGCCGGTGCGCTCCATGCCGACGCCGAGCGAGAGTCCGCCGGCGACGAGAATGAGGACGTCCCAATCGATGCGTTTCAGATCTTGCGAGGTGATGACGCCGGTGGCGGTAAAAGCGGCGACGGGCAAGAGAGCGGCGACGGCGGCGGGAATCCCGTGAAGCGCCTCGGTCATCCAGAGGAGAACGGTGATGGTGAAGGTGCCGGTGACGATGATGAGGCGGGGGCCAACGGCGAGCGGCTGGGCGAAGGCGATGGTCATTTCCTTGACGTCGGGGGGAAACCGGAGGAGCAGGACGATCCAGAGAACAAGGAGCATGATGGCGGCGATGGGGATGCCAAACATCATCCATTGGACGAAGGAAACGGGGTGGCCGAGGCTGGCGAGAATGCTGGCGGCGACGGCATTGGGCGGGGTGGAGATGATGGTGCCGACTCCGCCGATGTTGGCGGCGAAGGGGACGGCGAGGATGAGGGCGGCGTTGAATTTCGCGCTGGGAGCGCTGTCGCGGAACACGGGCGAAAGAATGGCAATCATCATCGCGGTGGTGGCGGTGTTCGACATGAACAGCGAGAACAGGGCGGTGACGAGGATGATGCCGAGGAGGACGATGGCGGGGCGTTTTCCGAACGGGAGCAGAAAGGCTTTGGCGAGGCGGATGTCGAGGCCGTGTTTGGTGGCGGCGAGGGCGAGGACGAATCCGCCGAAGAAGAG
>CAZJCL010000046.1:0-14299 GCA_964544025.1 uncultured Opitutales bacterium
CGACTCCGCGACGGATTGTCCACTCTGCTAACACGGCCTACAGTCTCTATACCACGCCGGAGGATTACGCTAAATTTCTGATCGCGATGATGCGGGCGGCCGAGGAGGAGCCGGTGCTTCTGGGGACGGAAATGCGCGCGGCGATGCTTCAGCCGGTAACGTTGGCGGAAGGTCGCGAACCGATCGACCGGGGCGACGAGAATCCGGACGGGCAGGTCTTCTTCGGCCTCGGCTGGAGAATCGAAACGACGCCGGCCGGAAAGCGCTACGGCCACAGCGGATCAAACGGCACCGGTTTCCGGTGTTACAGCGAGTTTATTCCCGAATGCGGAAACGGCATCGTCATCATGACCAACGCCGCTGGCGGAGCGCCCGTTTGGCAAGGCATCATGAGCGCGGTTGGCAGCCGTCTCGGGTGCGCCGAACACGATCGGAAAACCGCGGATGCGGGGAGTTGATTGTGAATTTTTTCGCTCGCATCGAGAGCCGGGTTGGCCGGTTTTCGCCAATGTTTCTTCAATGTTTTTAGCCTGTATTCGTCTTAATGAAATCCGTTATTCCAACTAGTTTTCGTCACAAAATCGGTGCCGGTCTGGCCGTCGCCTGTTTCACGTTTTCCGCGCCGTTTTTGGACGCGGCGCTTTATCGGACGATTTCGTCGACGTCGGGCGAGGGTCCGCATGTTGTGCTTGTGGCGCCGCTTCCGGGTCAGGCGAGTTCCATTGGCGTGGCGAAACAGGTGGAGACGCTCGCGCTGGAAAGTGGACGGCTGACTTTGGTTGAGCTCGATCATGAGGAGACGGCGGAGGGGTTGCCGGCGATGTTGGCTTCGGTCGCTTTTACCGGCGACGCTCGGCCGGACTGGGTTTGGGTTCACCGGCGCGCGTTGAACGATTCGCTCGACGAACCGCTGATCCGGGTTTCGGAGAGCGGTTTCGCGGCGGAATTGGAAAGGCTGTTCGCGGGAGAGGCGACGGTGGAAGTCGGCGGAATTCCGGAGGAGTTGACCCGTCTCGCGAAACGCGGCGCGGTGGTTGTCGAGTATCCGGCCGACAGCCGGGAATCGCGCCGGACGCGTCACACGCGGCAACTGGCTGTTCATCTGTTGCGTCAGGTGGAAATGATTGCGGAGGGGGAGGAGTTCGAATGGGGGGATCTGAAAACGCACAGCGGAAATCTCGTGGCGCTTTACGACGCGGAAGGGATCGGTGGAACGGGGCCGCGGAATCTGGAGCGGATCGTGAGTTCGCAACTTCCGGGCGCGGCGGTTTACCGGGTTTGCGGCGAGGATATTCGGGAAGGGGCTTTGGCTCCGGCGGCGACGGCGATTTTTCCGGGAGGAAGCGGCGGCGGAATTGGTCGGGCTTTGGAGGAAAACGGGAGGAAGATCGTGCGGGATTACGTGATGGGCGGCGGCGGATATTTCGGGGTTTGCGCGGGAGCGTATTTCGCGGCGTCGGGGCACGGCGATTATTTGCACGCGATCGAGTTGAAGCATAGCCAGCCGTGGCGTCGGGGGCGCGATGTCATCGATATCGAACTGACGCCGGAAGGGCAGAAACTTTTCGGCACGGACAAAACCGTTTTGACCACCCGCTACGCGAACGGCCCGGTTTTTCTGGCGAAGGATCAGGAGGGGAGCGGGGACGAACAGTTTCAGGTTCTCGCGACTTTCAAGACGCCGAGCACGGATCGTGGCGGGGCGGTTCGCGAGGAAATGGTCGGGCAGGCGGCGATCGGCGCGCGGAAGTTTGGCGACGGGCGGATGTTGATCGTCAGCCCGCATCCGGAATCGCACGAGGAACATTTCGATATCGTCGGGCGCGGGATCGGTTGGACGATGGGAATGGATTGAGCGGGCGGAGCGCGAGGTTTTGGAAATGAGGCGAATGATTTCAGGAGATTTGGGACGTTTCGGGCGCGGGTGCGGGTCATCCGGCAAGGCCGGATGCTACGAGGTGCGGTTTCGCGTAGCGTCAGGCCTTCGCCTGACGATGGTGTGGGTCGCGCTTTTCTTGGCGGCTTCGTTTTCGGAAAGTTTCGCGGGGACGGTTTCCCATTTTCCTGGTGAGGAATGGGAATGGTATGCGTCGCCGGAGGAAGCGGGGTTTTCCTCGGAGGGTTTGACGGCGGTGAAAAAGGCGAGCGAGAAACTGGATACCGCCGCGGTGATGATCGTTCATCGCGGGCGGGTCGTTGACGCGTGGGGCGATTTGGAAACGAAATTTAATTGCCACTCGATCCGGAAGAGTTTCTTGAGCGCGCTTTACGGGATTCAGGTCGAGCGCGGCGCGGTTTCGATGGAGGCGACGATGGCGGATCTCGAAATCGACGATCGCGCTCCGTTGAGCGAAACGGAAAAACAGGCGACGGTGCGGATGCTCTTGCAGGCGCGATCGGGTATTTATCATCCGGCGCTTTACGAAACGCGGGCGATGGCGGCGGCGCGTCCGGAGCGCCATTCGCACGAGCCGGGGACGTTTTATTATTATAACAATTGGGACTTCAACGCGCTCGGGACGATCTATGAGCGGGCGACGGGAGAGAAGCTTTTTGAATCGTATGAGAAACGGATCGCCGAGCCGATCGGGATGGTCGATTTCGCGGCGGCGGATGGGAAATATGTGAAGGGGGCGGCTTCGCGTCATCCGGCTTATCCGTTTTATATGAGCGCTCGGGATATGGCGCGTTTCGGTTTGCTGTTTCTCAATGGCGGAAATTGGGATGGAAAGCAGGTTGTTCCGGCGGCGTGGGTGGAGGAGAGTACGCGCTCGTATTCCGACGCGGGAGATCGGGGCGGCTACGGATATCTCTGGTGGGTCGCGGTCGATGGGAAACATTTTTCGGGGAGTCCGATGCCGGAAGGCGTGTATACCGGGCGCGGCGCGGGAGGTCATGTGCTGGCGGTGATTCCGAGTCACGATCTGGTGGTGGTTCATCGGGTGAATACGTTTCAGCGCGGGAATCGCGTGGATTACAACGAAGTTGGGAAATTGATCGCCACGGTTCTGGAATCGGTGGTGGAGAAAGAATCGCGGGAAGAGTTATGAAGGTTTTTGAAGGAATGATGGATTTTGGTCGGTGGGTGACGGGCCGGTCATCCGGCAAGGCCGGATGCTGCGGGGTGGCCGCGGTGTTGGGGATCGCGGCGGTGTTGTTGCCGGCGTTTGCGAATGCGGCGGTCGAGGTGAAGCCGGGGGCGGGCGTTTTTACTTATGCGGAGGATCCGGTGCATGCGGATTTGGAGATGCGCGTTTTTTATCATGCGCCGGAGCGGATTCGGGAAGACACGCCGGTTTGGTTTGTGATTCACGGCGCGGGGCGGAACGCGGAGGGCTATTTCGAGAATTGGAAACCGCATGTCGAAAATGAGGATGTGCTTTTGCTGCTTCCGGAATTTACGAAAGAGGATTTTCCGGGATCGCGCGCCTACAATCTCGCGAACATCGAGCGGGAGAACGGTTCGAAACGGCGGCAGGAGGAATGGACTTACGCGATTGTCGAGCGGCTTTTCGACCGGGTGCGGGGCGATCTCGGAATCGGGACGGAGCGGTATGGGATTTATGGGCATTCGGCGGGATCGCAGTTTGTTCACCGGATGCTGATGTTGATGGATGAGACGCGGGCGGCGGGAGCGGTGTTGGCGAACGCGGGTTGGTACACGATGCCGCGGCTCGACCTCGATTTTCCCTACGGACTCGGCGGAATGGGGGTGAGCCGGAAGCGGTTGGGGGAGACGTTTCAGTTGCCGGTGGTGGTTCTTCTGGGCGATCAGGATACGGACGAAAATCATTCGCAACTCCGGCGGACGGAGGAGGCGATGGCGCAGGGGCCGCACCGGTTGGCGCGCGGGGAAAGTTTTTTTGCGACGGCGCGGGAACAGGCGGAGCGGTTGCGGGTTCCGTTTGCCTGGAAGCTGGAAACGGTTCCGGGCGTGGCGCACTCCAACGCGGGAATGGCTCCGGCGGCCGCTCGCCACTTGAAGGAAATGACCAAGAAACCGGTTGAGAAGGCAGGCTCTCTGTGAACGGAAAGCGCTGGCCAAGTTCAGTGTTTCCGGTGCGAATTCGGCGGCGGTTTGGTTTAGTCGCGGCAGTTGCGTGCTGTTTGGTTTGGAGTTGCGGGAGTTTTTTGCACGCGGGGGTTCTCCATGATTGGCGATTCGAGGAGTCGGCGGGAACGGGGTTGAATCATTCGCGAAACGCTATCCAGCCGTTTACGTTTTGGACCCAGCCGCTGGGGGATTCGTGGACGACGGGGGAAGAAACTTTTCGGATACAGCGGAACGGGAGCGGGCAGAATTCGCGGTTCGATGTCGGAGCGGCGGGGGCGGGCGATACCGTTTATTTGATCGCGGATATCGCGGGATGGGATTTCTCGAGTGTGACGGGGTCGAATCCGCAGTTGCGTTTTTCGTTTATGAACGGGCTCGCCGCAGCCACTCCGGGAGAAACCACGGCGGAGATGCGGTTGAGCCGCTTGAGCAACGGGCAGGTTACGCTTCAGGCGCGGGCGGATGGCGCGGGCGGGCAAACGTCGGCGGCGGTCGCTCTTTTTTCGGATGTTCAGATGAAACCGGTTCGGCTCGTTCTGGGTTACAACCGGAGTGATCATCGTTACGAGGTGGGTTACCGGATTGGGGCGGGACCGTGGCAACCGTTCTACTCCGGCTTCACGAGTAGCCTGCGTTCGGCGCCTTCCGCGCGGATGTATGTGCTTGGCGACTTCAACGGAAACGGACGGAATTTTCTCGATCTCGACCGAGTTTTGGTGACGACCAGTTCGCCCTTTGCGACGGAGGCGACGCCGGTTGTTCTGAATGAGATTCGCGCGGAAACGGGAACGGTGTGGGATCTGGATGGCGGGGCGTTGGTCATCGGAAATGCGGCCGGGGCTTTGGGCGCGGTGACGGTGACGGAGGGCGGGGAATTGCGTTCCGGATTCGCGGTGGTCGGTGCGGGATCGGGAGCGGAAGGGCGGGTGGAGATCGGGGGCGCGGGTTCGCTTTGGGCGGTGGAGGATGGGGATGTTTCGATTGGAAGCGAGCCGGGAAGCGTGGGGGCGGTCGAAGTGAAAGGCGGAGCGAGCGCGCGATTCAGCGAAGCGATTGGGGAGTTGTCGGGTTTTGGGCCGGGGCGGGTTTTCGTGGGTCATGGCGGCGAAGGGGCGTTGCGGATTTTGGAGGGCGGGACGGTTTTGAGCGGGAACGCGGTTTATGTTGGTTCGGGTTCGGGCGCGTTCGGGGAAGTGGAAATCGCGGGCGGAGGGAGCCGATTGGAGATCGGGTCGAATTTGCGGATCGCGGCGAATGTGGCCGGGGTTTCGTCTGGGGGCGCGGGAAGCGTCGCGGTTGGCGATGGCGCGGAATTGACGGTGGGCGGCGACGCGATGGTGCAAGCGGGAGGAACATTTCTCGTTGCGGAAGGCGGCGATGTTTTTGTGGGAGGACGGTTGGATTTGGCGGCGGGCGGTTCGGTGGAATTGGATGGAGGGAATTTGGCGGTGGACGGGGCGTTGGTGATCGAGGCGGGGGGAGTTTTGGATTGGACCGGCGGCGCGATTGCGGGTGGGGATTTGATTGCGGGGATCGAGGCGGTTCCGGCGGGATTGCGATTGGCGCTGGTGTCGCGGGATTCGTTTGTCCGGAACGCGGGTGATGCGCCGATTGCTTTGGGCGCGGAATCGGGGATCGAGGGTATGGGGACGGTTTTTCAGCCGGTCGATTTCGGGAATGGCGGCGGTTTTTTGCGGGGGAGCGAGGAAGCGTCGATACGGTTGTTTGGGAGCGTGACTGGTTCCGGGACGATTGAGCGGGCGCGGATTTTCGGCGAGGTTTTTCCGGGCGGCGACGGGGTGACTCTTCGGGAGGTTTCGTTCGCGGATGAGGGGACGGTTTGGGTGGTGGTGGGGGAGAACGCGCCGGTGGTTCGGGTGGGCGCGGGCGTCGATTTTTCGGGGGCGCGGCTGCTGGTTGGTTTGGATGGATCGGTCGCGGAGGGAGCGGAGTTTTTGTTGTTTGATTATTTGGGTGGCGAGCCGCGTTTGCCGGCGTTTCGGTCGGTCGAACTTCCAGCGGGTTGGGAATTGGATGGCGTTGTTTTGCGTCACACGGGCGCGGCGTCAGTCGATAGTTTCGCGGATTGGGCGGCGGCTTACGGATTGGCGGGCGAGGCGGCGTCGCCGTTGGCGGATCCGGATGGCGACGGACTCGATAACCGGGGCGAGTTTTTTCTCGGCGGGAATCCGGGAAACGCGACGCGGGATGAATTGCAAATTTTGGCTGCGGGCGGCGCTCCTTTTTTGCGATGGCGGGAGCGGATGGCGGGGGACGCGGTTTACCGTTTGGAGGGGAGTGACGATTTGGTTTCGTGGTTTGCGAAACCGCTGCCGTCGTATTCGGAGCTTTTCGTGGGCAGCTCGGATCGTTCCGGTTATCGCTGGGTCGGGTGGCCGGTGGCGGAAGCGGAATCGCGCGGATTTTTCCGGGTGCTTGCAGACGAGGCGGCGGCGTTGCCGGTTTATCCGGGAGGAAGCTGGGAGCGGATCGCGGATCCGGAAGCGGCGGGACTTTCGGCGGGAGCGATGGCCGAAGCGATGTTGGCGCTCGAGGAGATGGATACGACCGGGTTCATGGCGATTTTGGGCGGGCGGGTTTTGTTCGATTACGGCGATCTTGAGTTGATCAGTTATTCGGCTTCCGTGCGGAAAAGCATTTTGGCGATGCTTTATGGGCGTTATGTCGAGTCGGGCGAAATCGATTTGGACGCGACGCTTGGCGATCTGGGAATCGACGACAATCTCGGGCTGCTTCCGATCGAGAAGCGGGCGACGGTTCATGATTTGTTGCGGGCGCGGTCGGGGGTTTATCATCCGCGTTCGCAAACCGGCGACAACTGGGAGGAAGCGCCGCCGCGCGGTTCGCAGGTTCCGGGAAGATACTATTTGTATAACAATTGGGACTTCAACGCGCTCGGTTCCATCTTCACGAGAACGACGGGGAAAACTCCTTACGAGGCGCTGGAGACGGATTTCGCGCGGGTTCTCGAGATGGAGGATTATGCTGTGGAGAATCAGCGTTGGGGCGGAAATATGGCGCTTTCGGAGCATCGCGCGTATTACTTTTATCTCTCCACGCGGGACATGGCGCGGCTCGGTTATCTGATGCTTCGCAATGGGAAGTGGAAAGGCGAGCAGGTGATTTCGGCGGAGTGGATGGAGCGGATGCTGTTTCCGTGGACGCCTTCGGGGGAGATGAATCCGGCGCGGAGGCGGTCGCAGGATTTCGGATACAGTTATCTTTGGTGGCTTCTGGAAGCGGAGGAGGAGAGTCCTTATTTCGGGGCTTATGCCGGACATGGAGCGGGCGGGCAATTCATTCTGGTCGTTCCGAAACTCGATCTGGTTTTCGCTCATAAAACCAATTCGTCCGGCACCAGTCTTTCCGTTTCCCAGTCTGAGTTTTACGGATTGGCCGATATTTTTGTGCAAGGGATGACGCAATGAATTTTGGATTTTGGATTTTGAATTTTGGATGGAGGCTTCCGGCGTTCGGATCAAGGCGACCGCTTTGCGTATTTCCCGCAGCTGTTGGACTTTTGGCGTTTTGTCTTCTTTTTACGGCGCACGCGCGGGCTCAACTTGCCCAGCCGGGGAGTTCGCTTTTTGGCAGAAACGATTACGTCGAATATAAAGTTGGGAATCTGCCGCTCATTTTGACCAGCGGTCATGGAGGCGCGATGCGGCCGGACGAGATCGCGAATCGGACTTGGGGAGTGACGGTGGCCGACACGAATACGCGTCAGCTCACGCTCGCGATCGCCGACGAAATTCACGCCCGCACGGGGCGCTATCCGCACGTGATCATCAATCACCTGCACCGGAGCAAACTCGATCCGAACCGCGAAATCGTCGAGGCGGCGCAGGGAGATCCGTTGGCGGAAATCGCGTGGGGGGAGTTTCACGCTTTTATTGAAGATGCGCGGGAAGCGGCGGCGGAGGAATTCGGTTTCGGTTTCCTGATGGATGTTCACGGACACGCGCATGAGATCAAACGGGTGGAACTCGGTTATTCGATGGGCGCGGCGCAGCTTAACGTTTCCGACGAAACGCTCGAGCAACCCGGCCGCTTCTGGGACACGTCTCTGCGGACGCTTCTTCTTTCGCGTCCGGGGAAGAGCTTTCCGGAATTGTTGCGCGGTCCGTCGAGTCTTGGGGATTTGTTGAACCTTCAGGGGATTCCGGCTTGGCCGAGTCCGGAATTTCCGAGTCCGGGAAACGCGCCGTTTTTTTCCGGAGGTTATATTACGCGCAGGCACGGTCCGACCGGAGATAACGGCGTGATCAACTCCGTCCAAGCGGAATGTTTCTATGTCGGCTTGCGCGACACGGCGGCCAACCGCGCCAATTCCGCGCGGATTTTCGCCGATGTTTTTCAGAAGTATTTCTGGGACAACTACGGTTATTCGCTTGGAACGGGTCCGGTTTATCGGCTGGAGGCGACGCAGACCGAGACGCAAAAGGGGAGTCCGCTTCTTTATTTTAATGTGTTGCGCGACGGGTATTTTTCGGGGTTTTCCTCGATCGATCTTGAACTTGGCGGCACGGCTGTTCGCGGGATCGATTACCGGGTGTCCGCGCAGACGATCACTTTTCCGAATGGGCAAACATCGAGACAGCATTCGATCCAGCCGATGGGGCCGACGGCGGCTTCCGGGGACAAAACGATTACCATCCGGCTTAAGCCGGACGCGACGCAGGCGGCGGATTTGACTCCGGTCGTGATTACGCTGGGCGACGGGGTGAGTCAAACGGTTCGCGTGGAGGCGGCCGCGGCGGAGGTTTCGGAGGGAGACGGGCGGGTCCGATTTCGTTTTCGGAGAACGGAGACGAGCTCTTCGGTGACGGTCGGACTGGAATGGACGGGGACGGCCCGGGCGGGAATCGATTATCGCGATGGGGAAAAGTTGCCGTCGTTTGTCACGTTCGCGGCGGGGGAGGAAGAGGCGGAAGTTTCGCTCGCGCTGATCGACGACAGCATCGCGGAGCCGCGGAAGGAGATCGTGCTGCGGTTGCTGGCGGGCGATGGTTATTTGCCGGGACATGCGTCGGAGGCGACCGTTGTTCTTCACGACGACGACGCTCCGGACGGTCTCGCCGTTTGGTATCCGGGACTTGTTTTGAATAATCGGATACTTGATTTTTCGGGCAACGAGCGTCATGCGACGACGCTTCCGGCGGGACGTGGGCCGGTTTCGGTGGAGGCGGAAAAGGGGGCGGCGATTTCGTTTGATGGGACGGAGGACGTGGCGGCGATTCCGAAGTTTGCGCTCGAAACGAAGAACGGTTTTGCGATCAGCTTTCGGATTCGGCTCGATTCGGAAGATTACGGCGGGGAGCAGCATATCCTGAGTTTCGGTCAGCCCGGCGATCCGGGTTCGCTCAATATCAATCTGGTCGGTTCTCTTTTGCGGACGACGGCGGTGAACCGGGATGGAACCGGAATGACGCTGCATGCGCCGGGACCTTGGGCGACGGGGCAATGGCGGCATTACGCGCTTTCCGTCGACGCGGAGGGAAACTTGCAAATTTTTGTCGATGGCGTGCTGGTGAATTCGAGCAGCGGTTGGACTTCGCCGTTTGATCCGAATGAGATCTTCTGGCTCGGGTGGCGTCCGGTTGACGGAGCGTCGTCGAAACAATTCGCGGGCGAGATTCAGGATTTCCGGATTTACGAGCGCGGTTTGGCCGAGTTCGAACTCGCCTCGCTGGGATCGGGGCGGATGAATTTTGAGACGTGGCGAAAAGTTCACGGCGTTCCGGAGGGAACGGGGCCGGAAGAAGATCCGGACGGCGATGGGCGGTCGTTGCTTCTTGAATACGCTCTTGGCGGACTTCCGTTATCCGGTTTTGGCGCGCCGCGATATGAAGGGGAAGTCGCGGACGGGCGGGCGGCGTTGCGTTTTCTTTATCAGGCGGAAGCGGGAGATTTGCACTGGATGGTCGAAGCGGCGGGATCGTTGGCGGGAAGCGCTTGGGAAATCATCGCGGAGCGTGCGCCGGCGTCGGCGAATTGGTTGCTGGCCCCCGGTGCCAGTTTGGAAGAACGGGACGGGCTGGTGACGGTTTACGATGTGGACGCGGCGGCGACTTTTCCGAGGCGGTTTATTCGTCTCCGTGTATTGAATACGAATGGTTGAACGCTTCGCCGATTATTTTGGGACGATAACTATGATTTTAATGAAAACTCTATTTCGTTCGCGGATTTTTGTCGTGGGACTTTTGGCGGGAACGGCGTTTGCGGGGACGGGCGTGGTGGTCGCCGAGAGTTCGCGGGAGGCTGGTAAAACCTATCGGGTCGCCGTCGCACGTTTCTCCCACGAAACCTGCACCTTTTGTCCGGGCGGCGATCCGGGAATCGAGGATTGGACGCACTCGGGGCCGCCGCGCACGGGCGACGCGGTTTTGCGGGCGAGCAGTTACACGCGGGGTTTCGCGCGGGAGGCGGGGGATTTCGGAGACATGGAATTGATCGGGCTTTCGTCGCCGAGAGGTGTTTTTGGAGGAACTTCGCGGAGTTGGAATCAGGAGGAGGCGTTCGATCATTTTGTCAGTTTGATGATCGACGATTTGCGGGAAGCGATGCCGGTCGATGGCGTTTATCTTTCGCTGCACGGGGCGATGGCGGTGCGAAATGTTCCGCGTCCGGAAGCGGAAATCGCTCGTCGGTTTCGGGAAGTTGTTGGGCCGGACGTTCCGATCGCCGCGACTTTCGATTTGCACGGAAACGAGGACGAGGAGTTTTTGAAGTGGGCGGACGGGATGTTTGTGACGAAGCGTTATCCGCATTATGACGCATATTTGCAGGGGCAGCGGGCGGCGCGTTTTTTGAGGAATATGATGCGGGGGAATTACAAGCCGGTGTTCGCGGTTCGGCGGCCTCCGATTTTGACGGCGACGGTTTTGCAATGGACCGGGCAATCGCCGCTGATGGATGTGATGGAGCGGGCGCGGCGTTGGGAGGATCGCGAGCCGGGAGTTTTTGTGAATGTGTTTTTCGGTTTTCCGTGGTCGGACGTGCCGGATGTCGGGACGAGCATTCACGTAATTACAGATAACGATCAGGCGCTCGCGGAGGAGATTGCGACCGACATGGCCGAGTATCTTTGGCGGGTGCGCAAGGAGTGGGCGCATGGGGAAATCGCGTTGCCGGAGGAAGCGGTGCGGCTGGCGAAGGCGGCGATCGCGGCGGGGGAGAAGCCGGTGGTGCTGGCGGATTATTGGGACCGTCCGGGGGATGGGACGTGGACGTTGCGGGCGTTGGTCGAGGAAGGAGTGGAGCGGATTTTGTATGCGTCTTTGACGGATCAGCCGGCGCTGGACTGGATTTGGGAAGAGGATTTGCAGCCGGGCGACGCTTTTGATCGGGAGGTTGGCGGATATACCGGGGAGCAGGCGGGCGAGCCGGTTCGGATTCAGGGGAAACTGCTTTGGCGGGGTTCGCGGTGGAGTTATGATCGGGTGGCGGTGGTCGAATGGGGTGCGGGGAACATGCTGATTTTGGTGCCCGGTTACACGCAGAATACGACGCTCGGAAGCGTGACGTTCGGGCCGATCGATCCCGACGACTTCGACGTGTTTGTTCTAAAAAGCCGGGTTCATTTTCGGCGGGGTTTTGACGAGACGGGTTACGCGAAAACTATTTTGCTCGTCGATGCTCCGGGCGACTGGTTCGGGACGACGCGTCTCGATGCCTTGGATTATGAAAATGTGAATCCGCGCGATTATTATCCGTTTGGCGATCCGGAATACTCGCCGCGGGAGAACGATTGATTTAACGAAAGAGCTGCTATGCATAAACTAACAATCTGGATACTTTACGCGATGGGACTCGGTCTCCTCGCGGGGCTGTTGCTGAACTGGGGCGGTGAGGTCGCGTGGCTCCAGGCGGCGGTGACCGACGGGATTTTGCACGTGGCGGGTCAGGCGTTTCTTTCGCTGCTGATGGTGCTCGTCATTCCGGTCGTGGTGGTCTCGCTGGTCGCGGGCACGGCGGCGCTGGACGATGTGCGGCGGCTCGGGCGTCTGGGCTTCAAGACGGTGGCTTTTTATCTGGCAACGACGGCAATCGCGGTCGGGATGGCGCTCGTTGCGGCGATCGTTTTGGGGCCGGGGCGCGGTTTTGATTTCGAAACGGCGGTTGAGGTTTCCGTGCAGGCGCCTCCGCCGCTGACGGAGGTGTTAATCGACCTGTTTCCCCGTAACTTCTTCGCGGCCGCGGCGGAAGGCAATATTCTGCAAATCATCGTTTTTTCGATTCTTTTCGGTATCGCGATGACGATGGCGGGAAAGCCGGGGAAGCGGATTTTGGAGGTTTTCAACGACCTGATGGAAGTGGTGATGAAGCTGGTGACGATCATCATGTGGATGGCGCCGATCGGGGTGTTCGCGTTGATCGCGCGGGTTTTCGCCACGCAGGGATTGGATGCGCTCGCGCCGATGGCGAAATATGTGCTGCTGGTTCTCGCGGTTCTCCTGGTGCAGGCGTTTGTTGTTTATCCGATTTTTCTGAAAGGGATTGGCGGTCTGAATCCGCGGAGGTTCATTGAGAAAATTTGGCCGGTGCAGGTTTTCGCGTTTAGCACGGCGAGCAGCGCGGCGACGATTCCGATTTCGCTTCGGACGGCGGAGAAGAGGCTTGGGGTCACGAACGCGGTGGCTTCGTTTACGATTCCGCTGGGGGCAACGATTAACATGAATGGCACTGCCGCGATGCAGGGTATCGCGACGGTATTTATCGCGCAGGCGTTCGGGGTCGAGTTGGGAATCGGCGAATATCTGATGGTGATTCTGACCGCCACGCTCGCGGCGATCGGCACGGCCGGAGTTCCTGGTGCGGGACTCATCATGCTCGCGATGGTTTTGCAACAAGCCGGACTTCCGGTGGAGGGAATCGCGATCGTTTACGGGGTGGACCGAATCGTCGATATGGCGCGGACGGCGGTGAATATCACGGGCGACGCGGTCGTTACCTGTATCGTCGCGCAAAGCGAGGGACAATTGGATCGTGCGCGTTACGACACGCCGTTGCGGGAGCTTCAGGAGGCGGAGGCGGCAGCGGCGGAAGTTGGGGAGAACGGTGGAGTGGAGAAGGAAAAGCTGCCGATGTCCTGATCCTTACGCGGATCGTTTCCTTTTTTTGAAGGTTCAACTATGAATAATCTGTTACTTTTTAACGATACCTTTATTTCGAGAAGCGAAGCGCGGATCGATATAGATGACCGGGGTTATCAGTTCGGCGACGGCATTTATGAAGTCGCTCGCATTTACCATGGCAAGTTCTTCATGTTGGAAGAACATCTTGTCCGGCTTTGGCGAAGCGCGGGTGAGATGCGCATAAGACTGGAGGTTGCGCAGGATGCGTTGCGGGCGCGTTTGCAGGAGTTGCTGGAAAAGAACGGTATCGATACCGGGACCGTTTATATTCAGGTGACGCGTGGGGTTTATCCGCGGGTGCAGGAGTTTCCGCCGGCGGACCGGCCCGCGCAGATTCTCGCTTATTGTCGAACGCTGCCGCGACCGAAGGAGAAACTGGAGAAGGGAGTTTCGGCGAAGTTGGCGGACGATATCCGGTGGCTTCGTTGCGATATTAAGAGCTTAAACCTGATTCCGAATATATTGGCTCGTCAATCGGCCGCGGAGAATCAGTATTACGAGGCGATTCAACATAGAAACGGCACGGTAACGGAAGGTGCGTTTTCCAATGTTTATATGATTTCGCGAGGGACGGTGTTTACGCATCCCGCGACGAATTATATTTTGAACGGAATTACCCGGCAGAAGATTCTCGATCTGTGTTCCGAAGAAGGCGTTTCCGTGCAGGAACGGGCGTTTTCGGTGGAAGAGCTTCTTGATGCGGATGAGGTGTTTATCAGTAGCACCACGAATGAAGTTATGCCTGTTGTGCGGGTGGATGATCGAATGGTAAGCGGCGGTGAACCGGGGGAAGTTACCCGGAGATTACAGGCTGCTTATGAGCGGTATGTTAAGAAGACGATTTCAGTGGATGAATTGAAGTAAACCAATCGACTGCCGAATTTTCTGACCCATTTAGGAGACCTATTATGATTTCTCGCTTTTACGATACGGAAGTGTTTCGGATGGCTTGCCGCCAATTCGATTTAGCGGCCGATATTATCGGTCTTTCAGAGGAAGTGCGGGATCGCACGAAGTATCCGAAGCGCTGCATGGCGGTGACGTTGCCATTGCGCTTGGACGACGGCTCGATGGAGATGTTCGAGGG
>CAZJCL010000047.1:0-14051 GCA_964544025.1 uncultured Opitutales bacterium
TTAAAAAAAACCAGAGCCCAAGCCCGATCCCCAACCACACCACACCGCCTTTCCCCTTCCAACTCCCGCCGAAATGCCCCATAATCCCCCGCTATGATGTATGACTTCATCGTCATTGGCGGAGGAAGCGGAGGATACGCCGCCGCCCGGACAGCCCTCGCCTACACCGACAAAATCGCCGTCATCGACGGCTCCGAAGAACTCGGCGGCCTCTGCATCCTCCGCGGCTGCATGCCCTCCAAAACCCTCCTCTACGCCGCCGAAATCCTCCACCACGCCCGCCACGGAAAAACGCTCGGACTCGAAATCCCCGAAGCCCGCGCCAACATGAAAGCCGTCGCCGCCCGCAAACGAGCCATCATCGAAGATTTCGCCTCCTACCGCCGCGACGCCCTCCAATCCGGCAAGTTCGACCTCTATCGCACGTTCGCCAATTTCGTCGGAAACAACGAAATCCAACTCGCCGACGGCACCCGCCTCACCGGCAAAAAAATCGTCGTCGCCACCGGCTCCACCATCAATTACCCCCCGATTCCCGGACTCGCCGACGTCCCCGTATGGACCAGCGACGACGTTCTCGACCTCGATTTCATCCCCGAATCCGTCATCGTCCTCGGCGGCGGAACCGTCGGCTGCGAACTCGCCCAATTCCTCAACCGCATCGGCTCAAAAGTGACCCTCGTCCAACGCAGCGAAAACATCCTCAAAGGCGTCGCCCCGGATCTCGCGTCCGTCGTCGAACAAGCCTTCCGCGACGAAGGCATCGACCTCTTCACCGGCACCGCCATCGAATCCATCTCCCGCGCCGGCGACGGCATCGAAATCTGCTTCACCTGCCGCGGCAAAAAAGAAACCATCCGCGCCGCCCACGCCCTCAACGCCCTCGGCCGCACCCCCGACGTCCTTCCCCTCCAACTCGAAGCCGCCGGCATCCGCATCAACCCCGCCGGCCAAATCGTCACCGATCCGTTCATGCAAACCACCAACCCCGACGTCTACGCCGCCGGCGATTGCTGCAGCCCCCACGAAATCGTCCACATCGCCGTCCAACAAGGCGAACTCGCCGCCAAACACGCTTTCGGGCAAAAAGTCGAACCGATCCACTACGATCACCTCCTCCAAGTCGCCTTCACCGATCCGCAGATCGCCACCGCCGGCTTCTCCGAACACGAACTCCGGCTCGCCGGACGCGAGTTCCTCAGCGCCTCCTACCCGTTCAACGACCACGGAAAATCCATCCTCATGGAAGCCAACTACGGCTTCGTCCGCGTCATCGCCGAACCGGAAAAAGGCGAAATCCTCGGCGCCGAAATGGTCGGCCGCGACGCCGGAGAACTGATCCACTGCTTCTCCATAGCGTTAACGATGAAAGCCACCGTCTTCGATCTCCTCCGCGCCCCCTGGTATCACCCCACCCTCGCCGAAATCCTCACCTACCCCCTGGAAGAAATCGCCGAAAAAATCGAAGAAACCCACAAAACCTCCCCCATGTAGCGATGAAGCCCAAGCTTCATCGCCCCCGCCCATCCTTTGAACGTTCAACGTTGAAAGTTGAACGTTGAACGTTGAACGCCCCCCCATCCCCAAATTCTACCTTCTAACTTCTGAATTCTAACTTTCTACCTTCTTACTTCATAATTTCCAACAAATCCCGCAACTCCACCTTCCCCTCGTAAAGCGCTTTCCCGACGATCACCCCCAGCAAATTCGGACACTCCTCCGCCAACTCCCGAAGTTTCTCCACATCCTCCCGCCGCGCCACCCCGCCCGAGGCGATGATGTCCGCCGGCACCGCCTGCAACATCTCCCGCTGCGCCTCGAAATTCGGCCCCGTCAACATCCCGTCCGTGCTGATATCCGTGTAAATAATCGTCCGCACCCCCATCTCCGAAACCCGTTTCGCCAAATCGATCGCCGTCAAATCGGTCGTCGCCACCCAACCCTTGATCGCGACTTTCCCGTTCTTCGCGTCGATCCCCACCGCGATCCCCCCACCGAAACGATCGGTAACCGTCTTAATAAACTCCTGACTCTCACACGCCTTCGTCCCCAAAACCACCCGCTTCACCCCCACGCGAAACGCCTGCTCGATCGCCGCCTCCGTCCGCATTCCGCCCCCCATCTGCACCTTCATCCCCGCCGCGACGATCTTCTCCACACTCTTCCAATTCTGCGGAGTCCCGGTAAACGCCCCGTCCAGATCCACCACGTGAACCCACTCGGAACCCGCCTCCCGCCAAAGACGGGCCGCTTCGCCTGGATCGCGAAAATACTCAGTCTCCTGGTCCGCTTTGCCCTGCAAAAGTCGGACACAACGGCCCCCACGAAGATCGATCGCCGGAAAAATGTACATCGGGACCAATCTAAAAGCATAATCCCCGCCAAACGCACGCCAAATCCGCCTCAATGCTCAACGCAAGAGTGCCGGTTTAAGCCCTTTCCCCCGAAGTCCAAGAACCCTCTCTCCTCCGAAAACCAACCCAAAACCAACCCAAAACCGAAAAACTCCGCCGGTTTCCGTTGCGCGCTCTCCCCGCCCGCCTTACCCTTATCAGCTTTTCAAGACCATGGAACCCGATTCGCCAGACACCTCCGATTTCCTCACGCCCGTCGAAGCGAGAGTCCTCGGTTGCCTCCTCGAAAAGGAAGTGACCACTCCCGAATACTACCCGCTCACCCTCAACGCCCTCACCAACGCCTGCAACCAGAAGTCGAACCGCTTCCCCACCATGCTGCTCGACGACTCCACCGTCCGCGAAGCCGCCGACCGCCTCCGCACCCGCAAAATGGCGATGATGTTCCACGGTGCCGACGCCCGCGTCCCCAAGTTCAAACAAACCCTCGAAAACGTCTTCAACCTCGAACCCGGCGAACGCGCCATCCTCTGCGAACTCCTCCTCCGCGGCCCCCAAACCCCCGGCGAACTCCGCACCCGCTGCCAACGCCTCAAAGTCACGCTCGACATCCCCGCCATCGAAGAAGCCCTCGAATCGCTCATCGATTACCCGAACCGCCCCCTCGTCGGAAAACTCCCCCGCCAACCCGGCCAAAAAGAGCAACGCTACGTCCATCTCCTCTCCGGTCCGCCCGATCCCCTCGAACCCACCCAGCCAAACCAGCCTCCCCCCGCCGCCCACACATCGCCCGCCTCCAGCCTCACCCAACTCGACCGCATCCGCACCCTCGAAGAGGAAGTAGCCGCCCTCCGCGCCGAACTGACCGAACTAAAAGAAACCGTCCAACAATTCCGCCAACAATTCGAATAACCCAACGTAAAACATTAAACTCCAAACCTTGAACCTTGAACGTTGAACGTTGAATGTTGGACGTTGAACGTTCTCCCCCCTCCCCACTTTCCCACCTTCCCACCTTCAAACTCCCTCCCCACCTTCCCCTCTACAACTGCACCATCTCCACCCCCGCCTCCTCCAAAATCTCCCGCACCAGCGCATCGTTCCGGTAATCCAGCCGGTATTTGATCGTCCGAATCCCCGCCGCCGCCAAAATCTTCGCGCAGCTCACGCACGGGAAATGCGTCACATACGCGATCCCGCCGCCCACCGAACTCCCCCGGCGCGCCGCGTCCGAAATCGCGTTTTGCTCCGCGTGAACCGTCGCCTGCTCATGCCCCCCGAAAACCCGCGACTTATGCGGCGTCCCCGGCAAAAACCCGTTGTAACCCGCCGCGATAATCCGGTTCTTCTCCGCCCCGCCCGACACGATCACGCACCCCACATGCAACCGCTCGCACGCCGACCGCGACGCCAGCAAAAACGCCGTCGCCATAAAATAGTCATCCCACGAAGGACGCGACCGCAACCCCTCCGTCACCCGGAAAACCTGATCCACCAAACTCGGCTCCACATTTTCCTGCATCCCCCAGTTAAACCCCACTCCCCTCATTTCAAAAGTTCAAAGTTCAAAGTTGGACGTTGAACGTTGAACGTTGAAAGTTCTCCCCCCTTCCCCTCTCCCACCTTCAAACTTTCCCACCTTCCCACCTTCCCACCTTCCCACCTTCCCACCTTCAAACCTTCCCACCTTCCCACTCCCCGCCCTCACCCCTCTTTCCTCCACACCCCACAACTTAACGCCCCCAAAACCACCCGATCCCCATCCCGAAACCCCGGCTCCCCATTCGCCGAATCCCCGAAAAACCGCTCCTCATCCGCCACCCGCACCCATTCCCCCGCTCCCGCGTCGCCCAATTCCACCGCATGCTCCGCCTCATGCGGATTGATCGCCAACATCAGCCGCTCCGCCCCCCGCGACCCATCCGCGTTAAAAACCACCGCAAACGCGTTCGCCCGATCCGCGAAACGAAAATCGAAATACCCCGCCCCCGGCCGCTCCCGCAACCGCAACAACGCCCCCGCCTCCGAACGCCGAAACCGGATCCACCCCGCGAAATACTCATGACTCCCCCGAAACTCCTCCAGCCGCCCATAATCCAACGCATTCAAATCCCCGCGCAAATACGTGTTGTTCACCCCATGCTTCGACCGCAAAAAATCCTGCCCCGCCGCCACCATCGGAATCCCGATCGCCCCGAACAAAAACGCCGCCATCAAACGCGTCCGCCTCCGGTCGTTCTCCGTCGGCGCGAAACCGTTGTTCTCCGGATTCTCCGTGATCACATCGATCCACGTCCGGTCATCGTGCGACTCCGTGTAATTCACCGTCTGCGCCGGCCACGAAGCCAACGCCCCCGGCGATCCGGTCAGAAAAAAGCGAATCGCATCATGATTCCCATGCCCCCGCACAAACTTCGGCATAAAATCACGAAACGCGTCGTTCCACGAACTGTAACCCGTCCCCCGCAACTGCCGCCCGATATGACCCCGAAAACTCCACGGCTCCGCGATCAAAATCACTCCCGGCTTCACCTCCTTCAACCGCCGCTCGATCTCCAACAACGTCTCCACCCCCAAAAGCTCCGCCAAATCGAACCGGAAACCGTCAACATCGTACACCTCCACCAAATGCACCAAACTATCCACGATCAACCGCCGCGCCATCGCCGCGCTCGCCCGCAAATCGTTTCCGCAACCGCTCCAATTCGTCAGCCGCCCCGACGCGTCCTCCTCGAAATAATACCGCTTGTCGATCCGCATCAAATGATTCGGCAACCCGACATGATTATAAACCACATCCAAAATCACCGCCATCTCCTGCCGGTGAAACTCCGCCACCAGCTCCTGAAACTCCGCCACCTGCGACGCCTTTTCCGGATTCCGCCCGTACGCGCTCGCCGGCGAAAAGAAATTCACCGGCATATAACCCCAGTGATATTCCTCCCGCGTCGCGTTATCGAATTCCTGCACCGGCTGCAATTCCACCGCGTTCACCCCCAACTCCCGCAAATAATTCCCCTTCGCCCGCAACCATTTCCGCATCCCCGAAAACCCGCGCCGCTCCTCCTCCGACAGCGAAACCGGCGAAGCCGCCACCGCGTCCCGCACATGAATCTCCGCGATCACCAAATCCTGCCACTCCGGAATCCGAAAAACCTCCCGCCCCGCCCGCCGCAACGCCTCCCGATCCAGCACAATCCCCGGCCCCTCCCGCTGCACCAGCGCCAGCGCATACGGATCCACCACCGGCTCCCACGACGCCTCATTATGCGACCCCTCCAGAAACAGCCAATAAAACCAATTCTGCAGATCCCGCTCAACCGTCCCTTCCCACGTCCCATCCGGATTCCGCCTCAACTCCAAATGCTGCACCGGACTCCCCGCCGCCAGACTCCGAAAAAACCGCACCTCCACCCGCCTCACCCGCGGCGCAAACACCCGAAACGTCGTTTTCCCATCCCCCACAACCGCCCCCAACGGCAAATCCGAACCCAGCTGATAAAAGAAATCCCCCGGCCTCAACCGAAACGCCCGCGAAACCTCGCACGGCGAGCCGACATCCCAACAAATGAAAATCTCCCGCGAAAGATCGACCGGCTCCGAAGTTTCAAACGAAAACCGGTGATGCCCCGTCCGCTCTGGATCGATCGTCAAATTCGCGTTCCACCACTCGTTCTCCATCAAGTTCGGCGCGTTATCCGGCGGCGAAAGCCATTCCCGCTCCCTCGTCACAAACTTGAACTCCAACCCCGCCTTTAGAAACCGCTTCTTATTAGTAAACGCCGCCGCGAAAACCGCGTTCCCCGCAAACGAAGTCTCCCGCAACTCCCATAAATCCGGCTCCTCCCACGGCTTCCAATCGTTAAAATCCCCCGCCAGCAACACCCCCGCTCCCCGCTCCCCCAACCAAGGATAATGCCCCGGATCCAGCACAAAAACGATCTCCCCTCCCTCGACAAAATACCCGCTCTCCAGCCCAAACTCCCAAGCCGGCAACTTCCGCACCGCCACGATCTCCCCCGGCGACCTTAGATCCAGCCAAGGCAACCCCCGCCCCCGCCAATCCCGATCCAACTCCACCACCCCCGCCCTCAGCGAAGTCAACCACCCATGCGCAATCCGAAAATCCTCAGACATAAGCGATAAATCTGCCTCACCTCCCCCGAACCGCAACGGATTTCCCCGCGAAACCGATACCTTCCCGCCAGTAACCTCCTTCGAAAAAGCCATGTCCCCCGGAAACGAGGAGTCCGATCTTGCCTTGCCACCCACCCTTTCCAGAACATTCTCACACAACACGAGAGACCAGATCCTGGAATCTGTCCTCGGCGTCGGCGATGGAACTATTCTTAAAATCAATTCCGGTAGCAACCGTGCTCTTTGTTACGCTAATGCGCTGCATTGAGTTGCGTAAACGCCGCGATATTATCCCCGGACGAATAGTTGAGAAAAGAACACTACAGCTTCTTGTGCTAAATGGCTTCGCTGTACTCGGCGCTTCCTTACTGGAATATTTTCTCAGACAAAAATCTCTTGCCATACTGCCATATACACTAGGCGTGATCCTCGCCATCGCATCGTTTACGATCCGGCGAAGAGCCATCGCGGCTCTCGGGAACTTTTGGAGCCTTCACGTCGAAATTCGGTACAAACATCGGTTCGTCAAATCCGGACCGTTTCGTTGGGTTCGTCACCCGACATATCTTTCGATGGTTCTCGAGCTTTTTTGCGGCCTACTAATCCTCAACTCATACTGGGCTTCTCTGCTCATAATGACATGTTTTGCTCCACTGATAGTAATCCGTATCAAGATAGAAGAACGCATGCTAATCCGAAAATTTGGACCCGCGTATCGCGATTACATGCGTGAAGTGCCGGCTTTACTTCCATGGAAAGCCCCTTCCCGAACAACGAACCGCTCATGTTTATAGATTCACCACAACGCCGCGTCGTAATAACGGGTATAGGCGTGCTTACGCCCAACGGAGCAGACTTATCGGCATTCTGGAAAACTATCGTTGATGGCGAAAGCGCCGCCGGATCGCTTACTCGTTTCGACCCGGGTGAAATGAAGAAGTATTCAGTCGCCGCAGAAATACAAGGGTTCAACGGTGCCGACTATGTTGGAGCGAAACGTGCCAAACGACTAGACCTCTCCACACAGTATGCCATTGCTGCTTCTCTAAATGCAGTACGCGATGCCAAAATCTCCCTAAACGATCTCGACGCGGATCGAGTAGGCGTAGTTGAGGGTATCTCCCTGGGAGGAACAGAAACCACGCTCAAAGGTCAAACCGCACTTCTTTGCAATAACTATCGCGCGATAAACGCGTATTCATTGATCAATGGATATACCGGCGCCGGAAGCGGCGAGATCGCACTCGAACTCGGCAGCAAAGGTCATGCCGTGACCCTTTGCTCCAGCAGTGCCTCGGGCAACGACTCTATCGGTTACGCGCTGCGCATGATTCAGGACGACGACGCGGATGTGATGATAGCCGGCGGATGCGAGGCTCCGCTGCTTCCGGCTCTTTGGGCTGTGTTTTGCGTCAACCGCGTCATGACGAGCCAGAACGAGTCTCCGAAAACCGCCATGAAACCGTATGACCGCCATCGCGACGGATTTGTCCTTGGCGAGGGTGGAGCTTATCTAGTCCTTGAAGAACTCTCCTTCGCTCTGGATCGCGGGGCCCCGATTTACGCGGAGGTACTCTCGCAGGCGAGAAGCTGTGAAGCCTACCATTCGGTCGCACCACACCCCGACGGCCTCGGGGTTACCCGCGCCATGGAAAAAGCTCTCAGAAGAGCGCGAATCGATCCTTCCGAGATCGACTATATAAATTCCCACGGCACCGCAACCGACGCGAACGACTTAGTGGAGACCCGATCCATTAAGCACGTATTCAAAAACCACGCCAAAAAAGTGGCCATAAGTTCGACGAAGCCAATAACGGGACATCTGATGGGCGCAGCAGGTGCCGTGGAAACGGCAGTCTGCGCCCTCGCTATCAAGAACCGGATGATCCCGCCCACGATCAATCTGACTGAACCCGAAGATGAATGCGACTTGGACTATGTCGTCTCGGGTAAACGCCCCTATCCGGTCCGGATCGCGATGAACATCAACGCTGGATTCGGGGGAAAGAACTCTTGCTTGATTCTACGAGAGTTCTCCCGAAAAGCTCCGTGAATGTCGTTCAACTAATACCCCTTACAGCGGGAATTCTCAACCTCTTGCTGACACTCTTTGTGTTGAGCAGAGATGTTCGATCAACGTTAAGCCGCGTCTATCTATTGTGGGGATTCTCTGTCACGATCTGGAATTTGGGCACCTTTGCCATGTTCGCTGTCCGAGATCCTGACTCGGCGCTATTCTGGGCTCGTTTCCTTCACGCCGGAGCTATTTTTCTTCCCATCAGCCTCACTCACCTCTGCATGTTGATTGGGCAAATGCGCATCGGGAGATCTATCTGGATTGGCTACGCGGTGCATATAACTTTATTAATTCTGGATTTCACCCCGCTTTATATTTCCGGGGTCCACAAGCTATCCTATGCCTATTATTCGGTCGCGGGACCGCTGTTTTGGATATTCCCCATTACCTACACCTTTCCAATCATCACAGTCATTCTTCTTTGGAAGAAGCGTGTCAACCTATCGACAATCCATCGCAGGCGCCTTAACACCATGATCGTAGCGGTGGCCACGCTCATATTCTTTGGAATTAATGACACTCTTCCAATCATAGAAGTCTACCACTACCCACTGACCGAAATCCCCATCTTCCCCCTGGGAAGTATGGCTGCCATCTTCTATGGCCTGCTAGTCGGTTACGGCGTCCTTCAGCACCAATTGCTCGATATACACCTCATCCTAAGTAAGATTGCGGCCCATATCATTCGCCTGCTGTTCGTGTTCTTCATTGCTCTTTTTCTGCTTCTTCTTACAAGCCTTTTGGTTCCGGATACATTTTCCTTCGGCAGCTTTTTCGCTTCGTTGCTCGTAATCCTGGCAAGCGCGACCATCGCTTCTATCTACTTTCCTCGCTTGTTCGGCCAAGGGGAGGAAACCCTTGAGCGAAGGCTGCTAGGCGACCGATTCGAATATCACGATCAGCTTCGGGCGTTTATTCACGAAATTCGCGATTTCACAGATTCCAAACCTCTTCTCGACGAAGTTGACCGCCTTTTAGTGAATGGAATCGGATTACGGCGCTACTTTCTTATCCTGAAGGGAGAAACATCCCCCACTTATATACTGGAACGCTATCATCCTTCGCCTCCGCCCTGCGCGGTACCTGAAATCACGGTTGAATCGCCGGTGCTGGCTTACTTCCGGAATTCCAAGGCGGATTACCTTTCTTTGATGCCCGCATATTCAGTTCCCGGCGAAACCAGCGATGAACGGCTCGCGCGCATCAACCTATCCTCCTGCCAAGCAGAATTGTGCTTTCCGCTTTCCACCGGCACTGATATCACCGGCCTCCTCCTTCTGGGCGAGAAGGTTAGCAACGAACCTTTTACCTCCGCGGATCTTCAAATTCTTATCCAGCTAAGCAGAACTTTAAGCCTCTCGCTCGCCGAAATCCGACTGAAGAAGACGATCGCGGTCCGCGAGGAAATGGAACTCATAGGCATCATCTCCAAAGGTCTGGCTCATGACTTGAACAACTTATTCACACCGATATTGACTTACCTCCAGATCGCGGGCGACGCCAGATCTGGAACGGAATCCGCCCATCACGAACTGCTTCCCTACGCCCTTAAGAACACACGGGCTATCCAAGCCTACCTCCGCGAGGCAGTCGTTTTTTCCGAACAGTTCACCCCGAAATTCGAATCCACGAATCTCAAAGGCATTCTGGAGGAAACCGTGCTGCTCTGTCGGCCGCGGATCGAGGAGAAAAACATTTCCATTGAACTCGATCTCCCGACCGGCCTAGATTTGGAGGCTGATGAAGTTCTTCTTCAACGACTTTTCGCAAACTTGATTTATAACGCCGTGGACGCCTCTAACTCGAATCAGACGTTAACGATCAAAGCCTGCTGCCTGTCCAAATTTGAAACTCGGCGCCAGTGGTTTCGAGTGGAAGTCGCTGATCGAGGGGCGGGAATTCCGGAGAAGTTTCTGAATCACGTATTTACCCCCTATTTTACAACTAAGGATGCGGGAGAAAAAAAGCGCGGATCCGGCCTCGGGCTTGCCATCTGCAGAAAGATTTCGCTTCTCCATCAAGGGGTAATTTCGATCCACAGTACCCTCGGCGTGGGCACACGGGTCGAAGTCGATCTTCCGTCCAGACAATTGGCTATTTCGGACGATCCCATACAACCTCTTTCCCGACGATGATCCAGATTCTGGTCATATCCGAAAACGCCGACCTGCCCGACGCGGTGCGGGCGTTACTCTCTGCTCCGGACGATTACGAATGTCATGGATCGACGGATATTGATTCGACGCTTCATCTCCTGCCAAAACCGCTATTTAACATTTGTCTTCTAGATACGGATCTGACCGGAGTTTTACCGATTCGGAAGATCAAAAACATCCGCAAGGCGAATCCCACGATCCCCCTTATCGTGCTCGCCGGGGCGATTCACAAAGAGTGGGAAGAGGAGGCCATTCTTCATGGTGCCGATTTCGTGTTGCGCAAACCGCTACGCGGTCCGGTCCTTCAAAAAATCGTCGCCAAAAGTGTCGCCTCGACCGGCCGTCCCCACCATGAGGAAAACAACCGCAAGAGGCCTCCGCACGATCAACCTCAGACCCTGGCGCCTCAGATTCGCCCTCTCCCAGCGCTGGAAATTCTGCGCGATTTTTCCCGCATTTTCTCATACTCCTTCAACCTGAAATCGTTTACCTACCAATTCGCGTTGAAGTTGAGAGAAATCATCAGCGTCAATCGCATAGCCATATTCTTGGAACAGGGAAAATGTTCGCCATTCGGCACGCCCGCGAATGACCACGAAACTTCCCTTAAATGCCTCTGCTCGGTGGGAATCGAACAAGAACTATTTGATTACCTGACCCTTTCCCCACGCGCCGGCATCGGCCAAGCCGTTCTTAAATCCGGAAGAATTCTCCGCAGCACCACGACCCAATCCAACAATCTTTTCCCCGCCGATCCTGATATCCAACGTGAATTTGATCTTCTCGGAGGACAAATCGCCATACCTATTGTCGATCGCGAACGAACCATTGGAGTTGCCGTACTTGGCGATCGCCTCATGGGGCAATCCTTCTCCAATGAGGAGCTCCAACTTCTCTTCCATCTCATGGAAGAACTCGGCTTGGCGATTAAAAGCAACCAACTTCACGATCAGCTCGTTTCCAATCACAAATTGATTTCGAGCGTTTTCTCTCAAATGAGCAACGGATGTCTCGTCGTCGATCACGACCTGAACATCCTGCACTCCAATCCGGCGCTCCTCTCCTTTCTCAATCTGCCGGACTCGCCAGTCCAATTTTCCAACCTGCCTCAGAAGCTCGCCGCTCTTCTTTACGAATCCGCGCACAACGGAAAACGCCACGACCCATTTCTCTACCAGCCAGCGCCTGAGCAACCGCAGGTGTTTCGAATCTCCACCATCCCGTTTCAAGGTGAGAACAATGCCGCCGGCGCGATGATGTTCGTGGAGGATGTCACATTGATCGAGGCCGCCCGAAAAACCGAACTCGAAACTTCAAAGCTCCGGGTCATCGCGATCATCGCGGAACGTTTCGCACATGAAATTCGCAATTCATTGGTTGCATTGAACACAAACCGGCAACTGATGAGCGAGCGTATCACAGAAGAATCGTTTCAAAAATCGCTCGAACAATCCCTCGCCCAAGAAACCGCAAGAATCTCGCGCTTGGCCGATCACCTTCTATACCTCTCGCAAAAAGAATTTCCATTATCCGCCATGGAGTCCGTGCGGTCCCTTCTTCAGGAGGCATTCTCCAAGGCGAAAGCAGTTATTCAAGGAAACCCGGAACTCGAGATTTCTGAGACGCTCGACGACATCCGCATCATCTGCAATTCCTCCGGCCTCAAACATGCCTTTTTCGAAATTCTCCTCAACGGCTTTCAAGCTGACTTGACCAACCCCAAGGTGACCATTTCCAGCGTCGACAATGACGGCTCGAATCTGATTCTCGAATTCCGGGATCAAGGAGCCGGGATTCCGCCGCAGATTGCGGGCAAAGCCATGGAAGCTTTTTTCACAACCCGAAACGTCGGCGTCGGGCTGGGCCTGACGGTCGCCCAAAGAATCCTCGAAGCCCATCAAGGGAAACTCGAAATCAACAACCGCGGGCGCCTGATCGCCTCCTTGCCAGTCTCCGCCCCATCTCTCTCATGACCCAATCTTCCTCTCTCGCCATGCAATTTTTGAAAAAAGCCGGTCAACTCGCAACGGCGGGACTCGCCGTCCTGTCCACGTTTCCTTCTCCCGCACTCCATGCGATCGGATTCCGCGTGCCCGGCCAAGACAGCTTCGTCGTCGCTCGCGGCACCGCCTTCGCCGCTACCGCCGATTCCCCCGCCGCCCTCCATTACAATCCCGCCGGAATCACGCAACTTTCCGGAACCCACGTCTCCAGCGGCGTCTCGTTCGTCAATGTCCGGACGCGGTACCGTTCGCCCGAAGGAACCACCACGAAAAACAAAAACGAGTATCACCCGGTTCCTCATTTCTTCGCCACCCATCGCTCCGAAGGCTCTCGTTTCGCTTACGGAGTCGGCATAACAGCCCCCTTCGGCCTCTCCAACGAGTGGCCCGACGATGTCCGGTTCCGCGACCGCGCCCTCGAAGGCGGCATCACCTACATTTCCGCGCTACCCACCGTCGCTTACCAAATCACTCCCACCCTGTCCGCGGCGGCCGGTCTTTCTGTTAACTTCGCCGATGCCGAGTTGGTTTCCGGCACCGGAGGATTCGGCGCGCCCGGCGGCAAGGCCACGTTCGAGGGAGACGACTACACGCTAGGCTACCACCTCAGCCTGTTCTGGCAACCTCACGAACAACACGCGTTCGGTATCAATTTCCGCAGCCACGACACGCTCCATCTTCGCGGCTCCTTCGATCTCGATCTTCCCGCCCCGCTGCCATCCGGTTCGCAAAACGCGAAAGCCGATTTCCCCATTCCCGAATTCCTGATCGTCGGATACTCCTACCGCCCCACGCCAAACTGGAATTTCGAAATCAACCTCGATTGGACGCGGTGGAGCCGACTCGGAAACGTCACCCTCGAATATCCCACCGGTCCCGGCCAACTTCGCTTCAACTGGGAATCCAGTATCATGTATCAATTCGGGGTTACCCGCTTTTTCCAAAACGGCTACCGCGTGAGCGGCGGCTACGTGTTCAGCGAAAACTCCGTGCCCACCCAGGATTTCACTCCCCTCACCGCGGATGCCGACCGGCATTTGCTCTCCATCGGCGTCGGCCGAACCTACGACCGCCTCTCCTGGGATATCGCCGCCCAATACGGATATTCCTCGGAACGTGATATTCCCGCCAGCCAGGAACCCGCCACCGGCTCCTACAAAACGCGAACGCTCGCCTTCACCGGCACCATTCAATATGCATTCTAACCTGCTCCAGCCATCCCATCACCACAGAAGCATGGACCAAGCCCGTAAAAAAACGCTCCTCGTAGTCGACGACGAGGAAGGTCCGCGGCAGTCGATCCGGATCGTTTTCCAACAGGAAT
>CAZJCL010000048.1:0-12050 GCA_964544025.1 uncultured Opitutales bacterium
CGCTCTTCCTCTTCGCGGGCTTTTCGTTCTTCTTCGCGGCGGGCGGCTTCGGCGAGTTGTTGTTCCTGGATTCGTTGGAGTTCGTTTTGGGAATCGCGCCAGCGCTGGAGTTCGGCGCGGACGGCGGCGAGTTCGGATTTGTCGAGGTGGCCGGGGAAACGGGCGTCGAGATCGGCGATCAGTTCTTCGGCGCGGTCCCAGTTTTCCTCTTCGAGGCTGATTTTGAGGAGTCCGAGGAGGGCTTGCGGAGTGGATTCGCCGGGATGTTCGAGGGCGGTGCGGAACCAGTGGTGGGCTTGGGCGGTGTTGTTTAACTGGAGGAAAAGGTCGCCGAGAGCGGTGGCGGTGTCGCCGTCGGGGCGGATGCGGTAGACGTTGAGGAAGGCGTCGATGGAGTCGCGATGGTAGCCGCGGCGGCGTTCGACGTTAGCGAGGGCTTGCCAGCCGGAAGCGTCGTCGAAGTTGTCGACGATGTAGAGGCGGTATTGGGAGGCGGCGCTTTCGAGATCGTTGGCGGATTCGAAGGCTTGGGCGGCGAAGAGGAGGAGGTCGTCTCGTTCGGGAGCGAGGCGGTTGGCTTCGGTGAAATAGACGGCGGCCTGGGCGGGGTTGTTATTGCTGGCGTGGGTGAAGGCGAGGAATTCGACAACGTCGAGGCGTTCGGGGTAGGTTTGGTTGAGTTCTTCGAGGATGCGGATCGCTTCGGCGGGTTGGCCGGCGTCGAGGTGAGTTTGCGCTTCGGCAAACTTTTTTTCTACGGTCTTGTCTGGACTGGTGCAGCCAGCGGAGAGAAAAAGGAGAGCCGCGAGGAGCGGCAACCAGCCGATTGATCGCAAATGAAATTTACCATCGGACATCGAGCGACAATTTTACGCCCGGAGCGGACTGTCAAGAGAGCAAAAGCCTTGGCGGCGGCGCTCGGGGCGGCGGTTTTTTGCGCGGGAGGCTTGGGCGAGGCGGTGGCGGTGACGCCGGGCGCGCCGGTTTTGGAGTATCGGATGGAGGCGTTTTCGGAGGAGGCGTATCGGGCGGGGGTGGAGCGGTTGTTGGCGGAATTCGAGGCGGAGCGGGGGGAGGCGTTGCGTCCGGGGGAGACGGGGCGGGTGGGGTTGAAGATTTTTACGGGATCGGGGTTGGGCTTGGCGACACCGCGGGAGTTGACGCGAGCGGTGGCGGGGGCGTTGGAGGCGAGGGGTTTTGAGCGGGAGAATATTTTTTTGGTGGATTTGAACGAGGTGCGGTTGCGGCGGAGCGGGTATTTGCCGCCGCTTTCGGAGTCGGGGGAAGGTTTTGAGGGGCAGCCGGTGTATGTGCTGGAGAGCGGGCGGTATTATGACGCGGAGTGGTTTTACGATAGCGCGTTGCCTCCACGGAGCGCGCCGCGGTTGGGCGTTTTCGGGAGCGAGGTGCGGGGGGAGTTGTCGGAGGCGGACCGGCGGAGTTTGCTGGCGATGCCGTTGCTGCGGGATCTGGATTTCTGGATCAATTTGCCGGTGTATACGGATCACGCGGTGCTGGGGTTGAACGGGGCGTTGGTGAACGCGACGCTTTGGAACGCGAGCAACACGTTCCGGTTTTTTCAGAGCGGGGTAAACGGTCCGGCGGCGGTGGCGGAGATGGCGGCGATTCCGGAACTGGCGGAGAAGTGGGCTTTTACGGTGGCGAGCGGGGAGCGGTTTCAGTTTATCGGTGGGCCGGGGTTTCATTCGCTTTACACGGCGTCGGCTCCGGTGCTGTTGCTGAGCGCGGATCCGGTGGCGATCGATTCGGAGATGTTGCGGCGGATCAACGAGCGGCGGCAGGCGGCGGGGTTTGAGGCGGTGGGGGAGTATGTGCCGTTGCTGGATTACGCGGAGCAGTTGGGGTTGGGGAGTAGTGAAGTTAGAATTATGAGGTTGGAATGATGAAGTGGGGGATGGGGGGGTGGTGGGATGATGGGACATCCCGCCACCGAGATTGGCGATGTGGAATGGGGATTGGAAACGCGGGTTCTTTATTCCGCGCTGGATGAGGGGGAGACTTTGAACCAGTCTTTTTTGTCTTCGCGGTAATCGTAGAAGTAGCGTTCTTCGGGGTTTCCGCCGCGGGCGTAGTAGAGCCAGGTTTCGCGTTCGTCGCTGTAGAAGAACGGGTATTCGTGGATGTTCGTCCAAAGCCAGTCCTGCTGAATCTCGTCCCACATCCAGAGGCCTTCTTTGTAACCGTTGCCGCTGACGTAGAGCCAGTCGTGTTCTTCGTGGCGAATCCAGCCGACGTTTCCGCGGTTGAAATGGGAAGCGTCGAAGCGGCCGAGCCAGAAGTCGTCGTCGCTGACGCCGCCGGGAGGGAGGCCGAGGAGGTTGAATTGGATGACGTGGAGGCGGACGGTTTCCTCGTGGGTTTTCCCGTTTCCGGTGAAGCGGAGGCGGATGTCGGAGTGGCCGGGAGCGTCGCCGGTGTTCAGGTGGAGGGTGCGGGTGAAATCGTTGAGGAAGGCGTCGGCGACATCGGGGTTGCTGACCGAGATCAACTCGACTTCGGTGAGCGGCGTGATGGTTTCGATGAGGAGGTATTGGTCGGGAGTTGGGACGGATCCGGTGGGGACGGCGCCGAAGATCGGGAGATTTTCGAAGGCTCCGCCGAAGTTATAGGTGGGGACGACGTTCAGGCGGTCGACTTGGTTCATGCCGTTTCCGAGCACGTGGGCGAAGACGGTGAAGCCGCCGTTTTGCTGGTCGAAATTGGCGCTGTTGTCGGCCATGTTGACGAACCATTGGCTGGTGGCGGTGTCGGGACCTTCAGCGGTTTTCGCCATGGCGATGGAGCCGCGGATGTTGGGGAGTTTGAATTCGTTTTCGACGGGCGATCCGACTTCGATCAGGCGAACGGGTTCGCCGTGAGATTCGGGCGGAAGGAATCCGCCGGTTTGCAGGACGGCGTTGGGGAGGGACCGGTGAAAAATGCTGCGGATGTAGGCTCCGGATTCGACGTAATCGAGGAAGTTCGCGACGGTTTTCGGGGCGGTTTTTTCCCGGAGCGCGATGGAAAAGGCGACGGGAACGGGCGTGGAGGCGGGCGATGCCTGGTAGTCGAGGTTGGTTTCGAAATGGAGGATTTCGTCGAGTTCGATCGCGACGGAGGTTTTTACGTCGAATCGGGTTTCGAGGAGAACGCTGGAGGAGGCGGCGAGACGCGCGCCGGTTCCGGACAGGCCGAGCGAGAGGCAGGCGATGGCCGCGGCTAGTCGGAGAGGAGATTGGAAGAGGTTGTTCATGGGCGAGAAATCGATTTGTTGGTCGCTGAAGAAACAAGCCGTGGGGGAGAGGGGAAGGCAAGTTCTTTTGGGGAAGGGTGTTTTTGTGTTCGGCCTGTGCCGATGTTGGGTTTGAACCCGGGAATTGGAAACAGGTTTGAGATTTATGTTTGCGTTTGCATTTGTTTGCAGGCAGTATTGGCTTTTCAGAACTGAAAAATCCAAGAATCGGAGAAAACGAGGAAATATGAAGAAAATGCCAACTTATCATAAAGCTCCTTGGGGGAAGACGCTCTTTATTTCCACCGTCTTGTGTACCCTTTTGTTGGTGGGGTTGGCGATTAACGGTATGTTCATGGGCGGCGTGCTGGGCTGGATCGTTGCGGCTTCGCTCCTCTTGATGGTGGTTGGCTGCGCCATCTTTTCGATTTTCGGGTATTCGGTAACGCCGGATGCGATTCTGGTGCACCGGCCTTTCTGGAAAACGACTGTATCGCTGGACGGTCTGAAATCGGTGGAATCTTTTCCTCACGTCATGCGTAAAAGTTGGCGGACTTTTGGGAATGGCGGTTTCTTTTCGATAACGGGTTTTTTCAAAAATGAAACGCTGGGGTCGTATCGGGCTTTTGTCACGGATCTGCGGCGAACCGTGGTTCTGCGTTATGACGCGAAGGTGGTTGTGCTTTCGCCGGCCGATCCGGAAGCGTTTGTCCGGGAAGTGGAATTGAAGGCGGAGGCTTCGCGGAAATGATGAAATATTTCCAAGCGGCTCCTTGGGATACGGGTCTTCTGACGACGACGATTCTGACCACAATCTTGTGCCTCGGGTTGGGTTTTTTCCTCGTTTTCTATGGACGACGCATAATGCGCGGGTTTCCTGGCTAGAGATAGGAGTGCGGCGAGGAGGCGGTCGGGGTTCGAGGGGAGCAGTTGGATTGGGGGAGACTGAGTGAGGCGGCTAATTGATTGTTCGGGGGAATTTTGACTTTGGGTTTGTATATCGAGCTTCTTTCTGACGGCTATTGATTTGGCCCTTCAAGTAGTCTTCATAAGCACTTAATCGACGTGAAAAACTTTATAATCGCAATCGTCATCGCCTTGCTCATCGCATCTTTCCAGACGGCCTGTGTCGGCTTGTCACCAAGCCGGGCTCTTGCACGCATGCAGGCGGAGGATTATTTTGCGGACGATTTGCAGGTTCGGTTCGTCGAAGCTGTGGCGAAAGGGAATGAGAAGAGGATGCGGGAATATTTGCAGCAGGGTGTCGATGTGAATGCCGTCGGACGGCAAGGGATGCGGCCGTTGTTTTGGGCATTTGTGAAACGGAGTCCAAAGGGAGTGAGATTTCTGTTAGAGAATGGAGCGGATCCGAATATCCGTGCGCAAACTAATCCGGAAGATGAGAGCACGATTTCGCCGATTGAATTAGCTGCCATAGCAGAGGATTGCGAATATCTTCGTTTATTGCTAAAACACGGAGCGAATCCGAATACGGCGCTCAGCTATGGTGATAGGACTGTGATTGGTGGAGCGGTGATGAACAATCGGATGGGAAATGTACGTATCTTGATCGAGGCGGGGGCCGATTTGAATCATCAGGATATCTCTGGTTCAACCGTTATGATAACGGCGGCAGGCATCAATAAATTTGATATGGTGTATCTGTTTCTGCAAAAGGGAGCGGATCCCAAGATCAAAGACCGGTGGGGATATGATCTAGCCGGGATGATTTCCGAATTTGGCGATAGCGGAGTGCAGCGGGGCAGCGAGCAGCATCGCTGGTACTTTAAGGTAGTCGAAGAGTTGCGGGCACGGGGCCTGATCGATTGAGAGGGTAGATATTATAAAGAGGCAATGGGTTACCCAGCGTCGAGACGTGGCACGCCGTTTAACTGGATTTTCGATTTCGGATTGGTGATGCAGGGTGGTCTTCACCACGGAGGTCGGAAGGGGAAGCTTAGGCTCTGTGGCGCTAACCACGGAAGACACGGAATACACGGAAGCTTGAGGGCTTGGGTTCGGGGGCTTGAGTTGGTGGGGCTTTGGCTCTGTTTTTTAACCACTAATGGGCACGAATTGACACGAATGAGTTGGAGGGGATTGGGGAATTAGGGACTGGTTAACTGCTTTGCCGGTTTTTGAGCTCCTGCTCTGTGTTCTCGGTGCCGTTGTCCTTCCCATTGCCCAAAGGGCACCCATGAAAAGGCTCCCGTTGGGACTCGCTACCGCTCACCATCTACGTGCTGCCGCACTCCGTCTAGCGAAGCGGGTGGTGGAGAATTCGGTTCTTTTCTTCCCGGCTGCAGTCGTGGATTTCGCTCATGTGAGATTCGTCCGCCCGGCGAGAAAGTGTGGGGTGAGCCCAGCGGCCTGATGCGGCTTGCTTTCGGCAGCTGGCTAGGTAAGCTGGCTGGATGGATGAGATTGAAATAGGTGCTTTTGAAGCGAAAAACCGGTTGTCGGCCCTCGTTGAGGAGGCGGCCAAGGGGCAGCGGGTGTGGATTACGAAGCGGGGAAAACGAGTTGCCCTACTTTCATCGGGGCGGGAGTCGGATCCTGCGGAAACGCCCGATGAGATTCTTGCCCGGTTCAAGAATCTGCGACGGTCGGCGGGTAAAGGTTCCGAGTCGCTCAAAACGCTTATTGAGGAGAACCGACGTTGAAGCGAATCGTCGCCGACGCCTCCTTTTGCGGAGCTTGGTTGCTTCCAGACGAAAATTCATCGAGAGCCGAAAAAGTGCTCGCGGCACTCCTGCGCGGAGATTTGGAGCTTTGGGTGCCGTCGCTCTGGACTTACGAATTAGCGAACATGCTGCGGTCCGCTCATCGTCGTAAACGCATCGAAGAAGAGGCGGTTTTCGAAAGTTTGGATTTACTCGGCCATATTCGGGCGAGGCACTTCGATGTTCCGGAAGGGATGACGATGGAGCGCATGACCCGGCTTGCGCTCCAGTTTGACCTGTCAGCTTATGATGCCGCTTATCTGGAACTTGCCGACCGTTTGCGCGCCCCCCTGTATACTGCGGACGCACGCCTGAACGATGCGGCCGAACAGTTGAAACTGGTTCCCTAGCCGGGGCTGGGGAGGTCGGAGCGCGGGGAAGATGTGATTGGTGATGGTCGACGCTGATCGCTCTCGGACGGCAAGGGATGCGGCCGTTAATTTGGGCATTTGAAACGGAGTTCGAAGGGAGGGACATCATGTCCGGCCATTTTGAGAATGGTGGCGGTGGCCGACTTGCGTCGAAGGCCGTTTTGCTGGCGAACCAGCTTTGAACGCGAGACCTCTGACTTAACAGGTCTTTGTGAGGATTTTATGGGGAGAGAGGGGGGAAACTGCTTGAAAAAGGCTTCCGGAGGCGGTTGTTTAGGGGGGAAATGCTCCTGAGCGACTATTTTCCTATTCTTGTCCAGATTTTACTCGCGGGATCGCTGGCGGCGGTGATTTTGATCGCGAGCGTGATTTTCGGTCAGCGGGGCCTGAGGGGCAGCATCAAGGACTCGCCGTATGAGTGCGGGATTCCCCCGAGCGGAGAGGCGCGGACGCGGTTTTCGGTGAAGTTTTACGTGACGGCGATGTTGTTTATTCTTTTCGACATCGAGATCGTGTTTCTGATTCCTTGGGTGCTGGTGTACCGGGATTTTTTGCAGGCTTCGATTCCGATTCTCACGCCGGTTTTGTTTTTCCTTTTCCTCCTGGTGCTCGGCTTGTTTTACGAAATGAAGAAGGGCGCGCTGGAGTGGGAGCGGTAGGGCGTTTCCCGATTTGATTTTTTGACCGCCGCCGTCCGGGTGCAGACGGCGATTTTTCCGTTTTTTCCGAATGCGTCTCGACAAGTTCATCACCCGCAGCCGAATCATCGACCTCAAGAGTCTGGACTTGAAGGGGGCGTTGGAGGAGTTGTTGGCGGTGGCGGTGACGCGTTTCAAGGATCTGGACCGGGATTCGCTTTTGGAGGCGTTATTGAACCGGGAAAATACGATGACGACTTATCTTGGGAACGGGGTGGCGTTGCCGCATATCCGGATCAAGATGCCGCGGCGGTATATTTTCGCGGTGGGGCGGAGTCAGACGGGGATTGCTTACGACGGGTTTAAGGATGAGCGGGTGAAGTTGGTGTTGCTGTTGATCGCGGGGGAGGGGGAGCGGGATTATTTGCAGATGCTGGCGTCGATCGCGCGGTTGGTGAAGGACCGGGAGTTTGTCGACGAGTTGGTGGCGGCGCCGGATTTGGAGGAGCTTTACGACCGGTTGTTGCAAGGAGTGGGGGGCGTGGTGGCGAAGCCGTTGCAGGTGCAGAAGAGCCGGATGAACCGGCTGATTTTCCGGCAGGCGGAGAAGATCGCGAAGGGGAGCGATTGTTCGACGATGTTGATTTTCGGCGACACGTTGACGGCGGGGATGGAGGCGGCGAAATGGTTTCCGGAGCACCGGAGTATTTTGGTGACGCGGGCGGCGACGGAGCAATTCGCGGACGCGAAGAAGATCGTGGCGACGATCCAGGTGCGGAGTTTTTCGCGGCAGCGGTTGTCGCAGTTGCGGAGTTCGGTGCTGGTGGGGTTGACGCGGGGGTTGATCCGTTTCACGGACCGGTTGTGCTGCGTGGGTGGGATTCCGGGGAGCAACCAGTTTGACTCGATCGTGGTGCTGGATGTGGAGAAGGAGTTTCAGGTTTTGTTTCACGAGCAGGCGGATATTTTGCCGCAGGATGTGAAGCCGGAGGTGTTGGAGCGGGTGTTGGCGATCGCGACGGAGCTGGCGGTGGAGGGGCGCGAGGGGAAGCCGATCGGGTCGCTCTTTGTGCTGGGGGATACGGAGAAGGTTTCGGCGATGACGAAGCCGTTGGTGTTGAATCCGTTTTATGGGTACAAGGAGGAGGACAAGAATTTAATGAATCCGTTTATGGACGAGACGATCAAGGAGTTTTCGTGCATGGACGGGGCGTTTGTGATTCGGGGGGACGGGGTGGTGATTTCGGCGGGGAGTTTGATTCACGCGCCGGATTATTATCATTCGCTGCCGAGCGGTCTGGGGGCGAGGCATGCGGCGGCGGCTTCGATTTCGCTGGCGACGGATTGCATTTCGATCGTGGTTTCGTCGAGCACGGGACAGGTGACGCTTTTTCGGCGCGGAGTGCGGTTGCCGTTGATCGAGAAGGGGAGCAGCGTCGGGTATTGAGGTGCGGGCGGTTGGGGATTCACCACGGAGGCACCGAGGGCACGGAGGGGCGGTGATGGTTTGAGCAGAAGGCGGAGAGAAGGGGATTTTTAAAAGCGGAAGACACGGAAGGCTCGGGCTCGGAATTTTAACAAAAGGGAGCAAAGGGAGCGAAGGACTTGGGCTCTGTTTTTCAACCACGGATGGCACAGATGGGCACAGATGAATCTGGATTTTTATGAGGCTGAGGCTTTGGTTTTGGGGAGGAGGAGGGAGCGGAGGTTTGGGGAGGAAGGGGGTGACGGAGCGAGGGAGGAGAGTTGAGATTTTTACTTGCGGTGGTGGGGGTGGGTTTCAAGCTGGGGATACTGCATGAGTTACCACTTGAATCGGAATGGGGAGAGCCTTGGGGTGTTTCCGTTGGATGAGTTGCGCCGGAAGCGGGGGGCGGGGGAGTTGACGGGAAATGAACTGGTTTGGTGCCAGGGGATGGCGAATTGGGAGCCGCTCGATTTTGTTTTGAGACGGGAGAAGAAGGAGCGGAGGAGGGTTCCGGTTTGGGTGATTTGGCTTTTGGCGGGCGGCGGGGCGGTGATGGCCGCGGTGACAATGGGAGGGATTTTGTTGGTTTATAAGGTGAAGGAGCAGCTCGCGGTGTGGGAATCGGAGTTTTCTCACGCGGTGGTGGAAGGGGTCGAGTTGGCGGGGCCGGTGGCGGTGGAACCGGAGACGAGAACGGTGAGGGAGGTTAATGAATTGGGGCGGGATTTTAGGCGGCGTCATTATTTGGAGGGGTATGAGCGGGACGGGGAGCGGGGGCATGCGTGTGACGCGGATTCGGTGGTTTTTTTGCAGGCGTGGCTGGCGTTTCATTTCGGTGGGGAGTGGCCGGAGATGGAGTTGTCTCATTGGGATTTGGGACGGAAGGTGGCGAATTCGACTTGCGCCGATCCGCTCGTGCTCGCGATAGCGTCGATGCATGTGGCGGAACCGGCGGATTACGGCCGAGTGCTCGCGCCGGTGCAGGATGATTTGATGCGTTCCGGTCACAAGCCGTATCCGAAGTTCTGGATCACCGTGGTTTTGGGCGACGAGGTGAGGGCCAAGGGGCGGCGGGATGTTCTGGACGCCTCGGCGGTGGAATTGTTTGAGCAGATTTTTCAGGGAGAGGATTTTGGTGATTCCGATCAAGAAATTCTCGCGGAGAATTTGGTGCATGGTTGGGGGAAATCGTTTTTCGAGCGAAAGGGAATGGAAGTTGTTTCGGTCGTGAAAAACGCGGGGCCGGAATACGAATGGCTCGCGCTTGTTCTGGAGGGCGAATGGCACATCATCCAAGCGTGGCGGGCGAGGGGAAGCGGGTATGCGAACTCGGTGACAGAGGAGGGGTGGAGAGGGTTTCGGGAGCATTTGGCGGAGGCGCGGGCGTCGCTGGTTCCGGCTTGGGAACGGCATCCGGAATATCCGATCGCGGCGAGCCGGATGATTTATGTCGCTATGGGAGAATCGGATCCGGCGGATATGCGGGTTTGGTTCGAACGGGCGCTTGCGGCGCAGGTTGATTATAACGCGGCTTGGGCGCGGATGCGCTGGGGGCTGCGTCCGCGTTGGCACGGGAGTCACGAGGCGATGCTGGCGTTGGGGGTCGCGGCGGTCGATACGGGGCGTTTCGACACGGATGTTCCGCGGAAGTTGTTCGATGTGATTACGGATTTGGAGAGCGAGCTGAGCCTGCCGGAAGGGGAGCATATTTATGGGAGGGAGGATATTTGGCCGCATTTGCAACGGATGTATGAGGGGTATCTTGCGGAACACGCGGGATTGGGCAGCGAGGATGGTTGGCGGAGCGCGTATGCCGGAGTCGCGTATTTCGCGGGGAAATACGAGGTGGCGCGGGAGCAACTGGAGTCGCTGGATTGGAAGCCGTGGCCGCAATCGCTCGCGTGGTGGAAGGTGGATCTTTCGCTGATGCCGTTGGAAGTCGCGGCGCGGACGGGGTCGCATGCGGACGAGGTTTCGGTGGCGGAGGAGGCGTGGAAGGAGCGGGATCGGGCGGTGGCGACGCGGCTTTATCGGGCGATTTCGGAGGATGATCCAGATGAACGGACGCGCGAGTTTGTGCGGCGGCGGTTGCTCGTTCTTGAACGGTAGCGGTGGTCGCTAGGCTTTCGGGCGGGAGGCGATGATGTAGATCGCGTGAATCAGGCCCGGGATGTAGCCGAGCAGGGTGAGGAGGATGTTGAGCCAGAAGTGTGCGCCGAGTCCGACTTGGAGAAAAACGCCGAGTGGCGGAAGGATGACTGACAGGATGATGCGAATGATGTCCATGATGGATGTGGTTTAGCAGTTTTCGTGCGCGTTTGGCGGGGTGGCGGGTTTGGGAGGTTTTCACGCTGGAAGCGTGAACTACTTTAGCGTGAAACCACTTTTTTTGATTTTCGAAGTTTCGGGTTGCTTTGGCGGGGGAAATGGGTCTTTGTTGCTCGTTTTAACGATACCAAGCTATGCCTAGAGAGATCATTATTCTGGAGTGCCAGGAGGCCCGCAAGGAAGGAAAGCCGCCCTCCCGCTACATGTCGACCCGCAACAAGAAGACCCAAACGGAGCGGGTGGAGAAGAAGAAATACAATCCGCACCTGAAGCGCCACACGGTCCACAAAGAGATCAAGTAAGCGTTTAGGGCTAACAATTTTAGACAAAAAAAGAAGGTCACTTTTCCGGTGACCTTTTTTTATTGTTCTTTTTCCGCGTCGGATTTGCGCGAGGCGGAGCGGGCGGTGGCGCGACGGTTTTCCCTCCACTGGTCGCGGTGTTTCCGGATCCAGTCGAGAAGGGCGCGTTCGAAACCGATGTCGTAGCCAGCTTTCTCAGATTCCAACCACTTGTATTTCAGGATTTCTTCCCGTTCGGCCAGGAATTCCTGATACAGGCTGGATTGCTTGATGAAATCTTGCTCCGGCCGGTCCTTTCTCGTCGTCTTACTCGTCATAAGGGAGGCAACATTTCCTCGGGCACATTTTTCCCGATCTCGGAAACCATAGCGCGATTTCAAACTGGTTGCGGGCGGTTGTCAACTTTATCGGCTTTCTGTTGCGGTCTCGCGCGGAGTTGTCCGGCGACGGCGCGAAGGGGAAGCGCGAGGTCGCCGGAGCGGGAGAATCAGCCGCGGTTGTTTTCCTCCAAGGCGGCGAGAATAGTTCGCGCGATGGAGAAGAATTCGCGGGCGGCGGGGCTTTCGGGGGAGCCGACCACGACCGGGATGCCGGCGTCGCCGCCTTGGCGGATATCCGGGTGGAGCGGGATTTCGCCGAGGAAATGGGTTTCGAGATCGCGGGCGGTTTTCGCTCCGCCGCCCTCGCCGAAAACGCGGATTTTGGCACCGGACGCATCTTCGAGGTAGCTCATGTTTTCCGCGACCCCGAGGAGGGGGACGTTCACCTTCTCAAACATCTTCGCGCCGCGGCGGGCGACGTTGTAGGCGGCGGCTTGCGGGGTGGTGACGATGACGGCTCCATCGAGCGGGATGGTTTGCACGAGGGAGAGTTGGGCGTCGCCGGTGCCGGGGGGGAGATCGATGACGAGGACTTCGAGATTTCCCCAGCGGACGTTTTGGGCGAATTGCTGGATGGTTTTCATGACCATCGGTCCGCGCCAGATGAC
>CAZJCL010000048.1:12150-13937 GCA_964544025.1 uncultured Opitutales bacterium
TCCACGAGGACTTCCTGCACGCCGGGAAGGGCACGGACGACGTCCTCGATTTCCTTTTTCAGCTGGGACGGGATCTTCGGATCGGAGGTGGTGATGCCGATCTGGATCCGGGCGACGCCGTGGTCGAAGGCGAGGCCCCGGAGAAGGCCGAAGGAGAGAATGTCGCGGCTGAAGCCCGGGTATTTTACCTGTTTCAGCGAATTTTTGATGTCCTCAACAGTCACGGTTCAGGAAGAAAATGCGGAATAGATGCGGCGGGCGGCACAAATTGATTGTCGCTCGCCGAGAGAGGCCCAAGAGTTGAGCCGCCTTCGAAAAGGCTGATCACAGCTTCCGCCGAATGCCTTTCGTTGTAAAGGAAGGAAGCGAACGAATTTCCAACCAGATTGTCTTCTAATGTCGATTATGAGCCGCACTCGATTTTTTTCGTCACCATTCGCCGCTGTGTTTTTGGGATTTGTTTTCGTGGTTTTGGGGCCGTTGGCGAACGCGCAACGGAATCCGATCGATATCGGGGACGTGACGGTGCAATCGGGCGAGCGCGGAGTGATTCCGGTGGTGATTTCGTCGGATTCGGCGGAGTTGCGTCAGATCGCGGAACGGGCTTTTGGGGCGCACGGCGGTTATAAGGTGCAACGTGAGCGGGCGGGGGCGGCTTTTGTTTTTACGTTTCGGGCGGGAAACAACGGGGTGACGGTGGATATTTCGTCGGGGAACCCGTTGCGGTCGCAGTTTTCGCAGACGGTTTCGGGGACGAGTCAGCGGAACGCGCTTTTCCGGGCGGCGGATTTGGCGGTTTTGAAGACGACGGGGCAGCCGGGATTTTTCGCGGGACGGGTCGCTTTTGTCGGGGAGCGGACGGGGGCGAAGGAGGTTTACGTGGCGGATCTTTTCATGGGCGAAGTGATGCAGGTGACGAATGACCGGTCGCAATCGGTGGGGCCGCGTTGGGCGCCGGACGGGCAGAGTTTGCTTTACACCGGGTATTTTCAGTCGGGGTTTCCGGATATTTTCAAGATTGATCTGGTGAGCCGGCAGCGGCAGCCGTTTGTGTCGATGCGGGGGACGAATACCGGGGCGCGATACAGTCCGGACGGGCGGCGGATCGCGATGGTGCTTTCGGGCGAGGGGACGCCGGAAGTTTACGTGAGCAACAGCGCGGGGCGGCAGATTCGGCGGATGACGCGGACGAAGAGCGTGCAATCGTCGCCGACGTGGTCGCCGGATGGATCGAGGCTGGCGTTTACTTCGGACCGGGACGGGCGTCCGCAGATTTTCATGATGAGCGCTTCCGGCGGGGAGATGCGCCGGGTGCCGACGAACATCAGCCGGTATTGCGCGGAGCCGGATTGGAATCCGCGTTTCGGGAATTTGATCGCGTTCACGGCGGCGATGGATCGGGGATTTCAGGTGGCGGTTTACGATTTCGAGACGCGGCAGAGCCGGTTTGTAACGCAGGGGCGGGGGGATGCGGTGGAGCCGGTTTGGCTAAGCGACGGCCGGCATTTGATTTTCACGGCGCGGACTTCGAGCTCGAGCGATTTGGTGTTGCTGGACACGCAGACCGGGCGGACGACGACTTTGGGGAACCGGAATCTGGGGCAGACTTCGCAGGCGGATTTTTGGATTCAGCGTTGAGGCCGGGGGCGGGGAGACGTGGGCGTGGGAATGCGGTTGGGGGAATCGCGAGAAAAACGAGGGAAAGACGGGAAGACGGAGAAGAGTAACCACGAATGGACACGAATTGACACGAATTTGGGGAGGAGGCTTTGGCTCTGTTGGAGGAG
>CAZJCL010000049.1:0-10703 GCA_964544025.1 uncultured Opitutales bacterium
CCCCCCCCCCCCGCCCCCCCCCCCCCCCCCCCCCCCCCCCCCCCCCCCCCCCCGGGGTATTTCTTGTCGTGATGAATGAGGATAAGGAGCTGGATCGGTTGTTGGGGAGTTGGAAGTGCAGGCCGGAGGTGGATCCGGGAATGGGGGCTTCGGTTTGGCGGCGGATTGGGGAACGGGAGGAGACGGGGTGGTTTCGGTGGGATTGGCTGGAGGGATGGGCGGCGCGGCCGGCGGTTTTGTCGGGGTTGGCAGCGGGGTTGATGCTGGCGGCGGTGGCGGGCGGAATCGGCGCGGCGAAGGCGCGGGTGGAGAGTTTGCGGGAGTTCGCGTCGGGGCCGGATTTGGAGGTGGTTTATTTTGAATCGATTGATCCGGTGGCGATGGCGAGGAATGTGGATCACCGGCATACGCGATGAAGGCGTTTTTTATTATTTTGGTTGCGGCGACGGCGGCGGGTTTCGGCGCGTTTGGGACTTATTATTCGTGGCATAAGCCGGGGGAGATGGAGGCGGCGGGATTGGACGAGCTGGAGTGGTTTCGGCGGGAATTCGATTTGACGGAGGCGCAGATGGAGCGGATGGCGGTGTTGCACGGGGAATACCGTCCGGTTTGCGATGAGTTGTGCGATCAGGTGATCGCGGCGAGGAAACGGTTGGAGGCGTCGTTGCTGCGGGCGGATTCGATGACTCCAGAGTTGGAGGCGGATTTAGCGCATTTTTCGGAGGTGAAGGAGAAGTGTCAGCGTTATATGTTGGAGCATGTTTTCGCGGTGGCGGAGATTTTGCCGGCGGAGCAACGGGAGCGGTATTTGGCGCGGGCGGCGGTTCAGATTACGCTGCATGAACCGAGAGGGCGATGAGGTTGGCGGGGTTTGCAATTGGGTCGCGGGAGATTAGTTTCGTTTTTGCCTTCGATGGTGACCGGTAACGACAACGATTCGCGGTTGATGCGGGAACTTCAGGAAGGGCGCGATGGCGCGCTTTCGGAGTTGATGGCGCGTTGGCAGGGGCCGCTTTCGGCGTTTGTTTATCGTTACGTGCAGAATTCGACGGATATGTCGGAGGTGGTGCAGGAGACGTTTGTGCGAGTGTATCAGAGCCGGGCGCGGTATCGAGCGACGGCGCGGTTTTCGACTTGGCTGTTTACGATCGCGGTGAATTTGTGCCGTAACCGGGCGCGGTGGCGGCAGCGGCATCCGACGATTCCGCTGGATTTCCGGGATCCGGACTGGGAGGGAGGGGCGAGTGAGCTGGAGCGGCGGGCGGACGAGAGCGCGCCGGCGGCGAATTTTTCGCTGGAGGAAAAGGAGCGGGCGGAGGCGGTGCGGGCGGCGATCGGGCGGTTGCCGCACGATTTGAAGACGGCGTTGTTGCTTTTTCAGTATGAGCATTTGTCGCATCGGGAGATCGCGGAAATCGCGGGATGTTCGGCGAAGGCGGTGGAAACGCGGATTTACCGGGCGCGTCAGATTTTGAAGAAGGAGTTGGCGTGGTTGATGCGGGAAAAGGCGGTTCGATTTTAGATTTTGGATTTTGGGAAAATCGTTTTTTAACCACGGAATACACGGAATACACGGAAACTTTGGCTCTGTTTCTAACCACGAATGGACACGAATTAGCACGAATGGATGAGGAAAAGGGTGGAAGCTTGTTATTTGTTTTTGAGACACGGAAAGAGGCGACGAATGGTATAGGAGGGCGAGGTTGGTAAAATCGGATTTTGGTTGTGGGATTTGCGGGTTGAGTTGAGGGGGGAGCGGGGTTGGAATGTGGGGGAATGAAGAAATTGATTCTTTTCGATTGCGACAGCACGTTGAGCGAGATCGAGGGCGTGGATGAGATGGCGCGGTTGCGCGGGCCGGAGGTTTTTCGGGAGATCGAGGAGATGACGCGGATGGCGATGGAGGGGACGATTCCGCTGGATGAGGTTTTTGGGCGGCGGCTGGAGATTATCCGGCCGACGCGGGAGGAGACGGAGCGGATCGGACGGCAGTATATCGAAACGGTGGAGCCGGACGCGCGGGAGGCGGTGCGGGAGTTGCGGGAAAGCGGCTGGGATGTGGCGATCGTAAGCGGCGGTTACCGGCAGGCGATTCGGCCGTTGGCTGATTTTTTGGAGATTTCGGAGGTGGAGGCGGTGGATTTGTTTTTTGAGGAGGATGGGGGGTATCGGGGGTTTGACGGGGATTATCCGACGACGCGGAATGGCGGGAAAAGTGAAGTGGTGTCGCGGCTTCGGGAGCGGAACGGGTATGATCGCGTGGTGATGGTGGGCGACGGGGTGAGCGATTTGGAGACGAAGGATGTGGTGGAGATGTTTGTTGGCTTCGGGAGGTACGCGAATCGGGTCGCGGTGCGGGAGGGGGCGGACCGGTTTATTGGTTCGCTGGCGCAGTTGCCGGAATTGCTGGTGGAGACGGAAGGTTGCCGCGGAAGGATTGCGGATGCGTAAGAGAAATGGTTAGATAAGGAAACCACGATGGCCATGACACCTGCGAGAAAAGCGAAAATCGGCGGCGCGATCTTATTGTGTCTGCTGTTGTTGATTCTGATTTTTCAGAACATGGAGGCCGCGACGTCGGCGATCACGATCCGGATTTTCTTTTGGGAGGCGGGGTTACCGCCGATTTTGCTGGTGCCGTTCGTGTTTTTGGTGGGGATGATTTTGGGGTATGTGTTGCGGCTGAGGAAGTGAGCGGCGCGGCGGCGGGCTACGGTTTCACCGCCTGCAGGGAATACATGAGCGGGAGAAAGGCGTGCGGGCCGGGCCAGCGCCAGTTGCCGTCGGAATCTTTTTCGAGCCAGGGAAGGGCGCGGTAGGTGGTGTAGGGGAATTCTTCGATGGCGGTGAGTTGGAGGCCGGAGTTGAGGAGGGCTTGGACGGTTTCGGCGACGGTGTGGGGCCATTCGTAGCTTACGGTTTCGACGGGGGCGTGGGGGACGGCGTAGGTTCCGGTGGTGCCGGAACAGATGCCTTCGCCGGTGGGGAAATAGGAATAACGGAAGCGCGGCGCGTCGGGATCGGGAGAGGTTTCATCGATGACTTGGGCTTGGGGATGAAATTCGCGGAGGTAAAAACGGCCGCCGGGGCGAAGCATTTGCGCGACGACTTTCGCCCAGCGGTTCAGGTCGGGAAGCCACGGAAGAACGCCGGCGGTGGTGATTACCCAGTCGAATTGTTCCGAAAGCTTTTCGGGGACCGAATAGAGATCGGTTTCGATGAAGCGGGCGGGGAGATCGCATTCGGCGGCGAGTTGGCGGGCACGGGAAATGGCGTTTTCCGAGAAATCGATTCCGGTGACTTTCGCTCCCAAACGGGCCCAGGAAAGCGTATCCATGCCGAAATGACATTGGAGATGGAGAATGGAGAGATCGTCGACGGGTCCGACGGCATCCCGATCGCATGGCGGCAAGGTGGAGCCGCCGGCGCGGAATTTTTCGACGTCGTAAAAATCGGAGGTGAAATGGAATTCCGTCCAGGCGTCCCAGAGGTCGCGGTTGGCTTTCTTTTCGGGAGTCATGCGGGATCATCCGGCAGGGGGGCGGGCTTGGCAAGGGGGATTGGAGGAGCGGAACTTCGGGGAGGCGGGCGCGGGCGGGTTTTCGGATTCGGGTTTGCCAATTCCGGGGCGGTTCGGCAGCGTTCGTTTCAGGAGAAGCGAAGAATGTTTACCGGGATTGTTCAGGAAAAGGGAAGGGTGCTCGAATTTCGGCGGGAAGCTGGCGGCTGGCGGCTGAGCGTGGAGGCGGAGGCGGTTTTGCGGGATTTGGCGGTGGGCGACAGTATCGCGGTGGATGGGTGCTGTTTGACGGCGACCGAGTTCGGGGATGGGCGGATTTGTTTCGATCTTTTGGAGGAAACGGTGCGGGTGACGAAGTTCGGCGTTTTGCGGGCGGGAGATTTCGTGAATCTGGAGGAGAGTTTGCGTTTTAACGGGAAGGTCGGCGGGCATTTCGTGACGGGTCATGTGGACGGGGTTGGACGGGTTCGGGTTTTTGAGAAGCGGGGGAACGATTATTTTCTGGAGATCGAACCGCCGACGGGGGCGGTGCGGTATTTGATTTATAAAGGGAGCATCGCGATCAACGGCGTTTCGTTGACGGTGGCGGAAGCCGGGGCGGAGAGTTTCGCGGTTTGGCTGATTCCGCACACGTTGCAGGTGACGAATCTCGGGGAGTTGCGGGACGGCGACGCGGTGAATCTGGAGTTCGACATGTTGGGGAAATATGTGGAACGGTTGCTTTCCACCTCGAATATTCCGGCGGCGAAATGAAACGGGAATTAACGATCATCGCGGAAGAATTGCGGCGGCTGAAACTGGAGGGCGTTTCGGCGGTCGCGGTGTCGGAGGAGACGCTGAATCTATTGCGGGAGCGGACGGCGAAATTCCGGAGCGGAGCACGAACGGAGACGGTGGAGCGGGAAACGCCGAGCGCGCCGTCGCCTCGCGTTTCGCCGGATCGGGTGAAGGCGTTGCTGGGCGAAAGCGGTCCGTTGCCGGATTTCAATCCGACTACCGCGACGGCGCCGGCACCGAAAAAAGCGGTGCGAAAGCTGCCGAATCCACCGAAGGTTGAACTCGTTTCCGGCGACAAAAAGACGCAATGGGAAGCGCTGCGGAAACAGGTGCTGGAGTGCCCGACTTGCAACGCGAGTTTGAAGGAGGGGTGTCAGGTTGTTTTCGGTATCGGCGATCTGGATGCGGATATTTTCTTCGTGGGCGAAGCGCCGGGGGCGGAGGAGGAGATCGCGGGTGAACCGTTTGTGGGACGAGCCGGGGAATTGCTGACGCGGATGATCCAGGCGATGGGGTTGCAGCGGAGCGATGTTTACATCGGCAACATCATGAACTGGCGCCCGGAAATGCCGACGCCGACGGGAAACCGGCCGCCGACGCAGGAGGAGATGGAGTTTTGTTTGCCGTATTTGCTGGCGCAAATCGAGATCGTGAAACCGAAGGTCATCGTGGCGCTCGGAAACACGGCGGTTTCCGGACTTTTGGGCGCGGATCCGAAACGCCGGATGCGCGACCTGCGGGGGAAATGGAGCGATTTTCGGGGGACGCCGACGATGATCACTTATCATCCATCGTATATTATCCGGAACGGATCGAATCAGGTGAAGCGGACCGTTTGGGAGGATTTGCTTCAGGTGATGGAGAAGGTGGGGATGGAAATTTCGGAGAAGCAGCGCGGTTATTTTTTGCCGAAACAATAACTGCGAATCGCGCTGGCCGGGCGCTTAAAACGTGATGTGTTGCGCGCCGAGAATCTGGAAGAGGAAGCGGAAATAGCCGAGCGGTTGCGCGAGAGTCGTCGCGAAAAAATCGAATTTCGCCAGCGATTGGACGATCGTTGCGAAAAGAATCAGGCCGACCAATCCGCCAGCCGCGATCGTTCCGTAATGTTCGAATGGCGGAGGAAAAGGGACTTTCGGTTTTGCCAGCAACCGGGCGATCAGCATTCCGGGAGCGATGATGAGTGCAAAGCCGATCCAATAAGCCGTCGAGATTCCGTGAGCGCCGGTCATCTCGAGTTCGACACGGAGGAAATTGTAAAATGCGCTCCATTGGAGGTTCACGAAATGAAACGCCGAGAAAACGACGAGGAGCGTGCAGAGGGAGGTGAAAAAACCGTCTTCCGACGCTTTCGAAACGCCGATCCAGATGATCCCGGCGAAGAACAGGAAAAGGGCGATGAGAGTTACGGTTTCCGTCATGCGACCTCCATTCCAGCGGCCCGGATCGCGTCTTGCGACCAGACGTTTCCGGAAAACACTTTGTCCCGCGCATCTTCGCGCATCGAGCGGAAACCGCGTTCGCCGACCGCGCGACGCAGTTCCGATTCGTGATTTCCTTCCTCGAGCCATTCCTTGACCGTCGAATCCATGGTGAGAAATTCGAAGACTCCGGTGCGGCCGACGAAGCCGGATTGGTAACAATGTTCGCAGCCGGGGCCCGGTTGATAAATCGGAATGTGCTGCGCTTCGGCTCCGAGAAAATCCATGATATCCTCGTCGAGTTCGCCTTCCTGCTCCTTGCAGTGCGGGCACAAAACCCGGACAAGACGTTGGGCGACGACGAGTTTGATCGCCGCGGCGAGACTGGACGGTTCCATGCCGATGTTTCGCAGATTCGCGAAAACCTGAATGCTGTCGCGGGCGTGCATCGTGCTGATGACCAAGTGGCCGGAAAGACTGGCGCGGATACCGATGCGAAACGATTCCGGTTCGCGCATTTCGCCAATCAGAATGATGTCCGGATCCTGGCGAAGGAGCGTGGGCAAACCGGTTTCGAAAGTGACGCCGATTTTTGGATTGATCGCGATTTGGGTGGCGTAGGGGAGGGTGTATTCGACCGGATCTTCGATGGTCATGATATTGACCGACGGACCCGCGAGAAGGGAAAGGATGCTGTAGGCGGTGGAGGTTTTCCCGGAACCGGTCGGGCCGGCCATCAGGATAAAACCTTCGGGATGGCGGGTGGCGCGGCGGATCGCTTTTTGCATCGATTCGTTCATTCCGAGCGATGACATATCGACAGCGGAAGCGGGACGATTGAGGAAACGGAGCGCCAGTTTTTCGCCGCGCAGAGAAGGCGAAACGGAAAGGCGAATATCGAGTCGCAGCGATTTATCCGGCAAAACCCACTCGAAACGTCCGTCCTGCGGTTTCAGTTTATCGGCGACATCGAGCGAGGCCAAAACCTTGGCGATGGCGACAATTCGTTCGCCGTCGGCGCGGTTGTACCGCTGGTGGTCGCGAAGGATTCCGTTGACGCGGATCCGGGCCAGATAATGGTTCTCGTGCGCTTCGACGTGGATATCGGTGGCTTGATGCTCGACCGCCTCGCGAAGAAGTTGGTTGAATTTCCGGCTGTCGTTCTGGTCATCAGTTTTTTCGCGGGAGAACCAGCCGAAGAAGCGTTTGCGGGGTTTGGCTTCGGTTTTGACGAGCGCGGTGGCGGCCGGATTTTCGCGGGTTCCGATCGCGGGACGGGCGGCGTTTTCCTCTGCGGCGCCTTTGTGGGTTCGCTGCCGGTACGAGGCGAATTGAATAGCCCAGCCAACCGGGCCGGCGACCAGTGAAAGCAGATTGACCATTGAACGGCGGCGGGGGGGCAATCCGCTGAACCGGGAGGAAATCGAAATCATGGCCAACCAAGCCAATCCGCCGATGAGAATGATCAGATATTTAAGTGTTCCTTCCTGCAGAAAATTTGCCTCTTCCACGCGTGATGAAGTCTGAGTGACGATTTTGGGTGCGGAAGCAGCATGGCTCTCGCGAAGTGCCGCTGTCAAGGCTTCCGGTCGGGCGATTCCTCGGAATCCGGAGCAATTGGCTCGCGGCCGTAAAGTTCGGCCAGATCGGCGAGGTAGGCGGCGCTGGAATCGCAGAGTTCGGAAAGTTGCTCCGGCAGATAGCGCCATTGCCAATTTCCCTGTTGTTGACCGGGAATGTTGAAACGAGCACTGGAATCCAGACTCAACAAATCCTGAAGCGGCACGATGGCCAAGCGGCAGGTTGAGGCGTAAGCGGCGCGGATGAAATCCCAGGCGATCTCCTCGCCGTCGATCCGCAAATAGCGGCGCACATGATCCTGGAGTTCCGGATCGGCCGCGCGATACCAGCCGAGCGTCGTGTCGTTGTCGTGGGTCCCCGAATACACGATGCTGTTGGGGCGCAGATTGTGCGGCAGGTAGAAATTATCCGCCTCGCCGCCAAACGCGAATTGCAGAACCGCCATCCCGGGGAGGCCGGTGTCGCGCAAAAGATCGAAAACCGCCGGGGTTAAGCTTCCCAGATCTTCGGCGATGATTCGCGCGTCCGGAAACAGCGACGCGATTTTCTCGAAAAACTTCAGCCCCGGACCTTTGACCCATTTTCCGGCTTTGGCGGAAGGGGCACCGAAAGGGATTTCCCAATACGATTCGAACCCGCGAAAGTGGTCGATGCGGACGACGTCGTAGAGCTCGAAATTCGCCCGGAGCCGTTCCATCCACCATGCGTAACTCGTCGCCTCCAAACGTTTCCAGTCGAATAGCGGGTTGCCCCAATATTGACCGTCGGCCGAGAAATAATCGGGCGGAACTCCCGCCACGGCCGTGGGTTCGAAGGTCGACCGGTTCAACTTAAAAAGCTCCGGAGACCACCAGACATCCGCGCTGTCGTAGGAAACAAAAATCGGAATATCGCCAATGATTTCGATTCCGCGTTCGCGGGCGTATTCGCGGAGCCGCCGCCATTGTCCGAAGAAAAGATACTGATAAAAACGCTGGGCCTCGGCGTCGACACGGAGATTTTCGGGGGCGTTTTGCGGGTCGAAGCGTTGCCGGTCGCGGAAATCATCCGGCCACTGGTGCCACGGCTTTCCGCCAAAATCGGATTTCAGCGTTTGATACCATGCGAACGGTTCGAGCCAAGCCCCGTGTGTTTTCTTGAATTTTTCAAAATCGCCGTAGGGGAGACGGCGGGGATTCTGGCGAAAATTCTCAAAGGCCGTTCGCAAAATCGGCCATTTTCGTTCGTAGAGTTTGCCGAAATCCACACGTTCGCGGGGGAGTTCCCGTAACGGGTCCAGATCCGCGTCGGTGAGGTTTCCGGCCTCGACCAGCTCGATCGGATCGATGAGGTAGGGATTTCCGGCGAAAGCGGACAGGCATTGATAGGGCGAATCTCCGTAGCCGGTCGGTCCCAGCGGGCAAACCTGCCAATACCGAATCTGCGCCTCCTGCAAAAAATCGACAAACCGCCGCGCCTCGTCTCCCAATCCGCCCACACCGAATTCCCCGGGAAACGCGGTCGGGTGCAGCAACACTCCGGCAGCGCGGTGATCCAGCCAGTTGAACAGGGGAAACCCGTCAGACGTGGGCGAAGCACTCATACAACTCCTCCAGAAACAATATTAGACATAATGTTTATTGTGCGAAAAATGGGAGGCGTAGATTCGGGGTGCCTGTTTAGTTCCGTTACAGCGTTTTTCCGTCGGGTCATGCCTTAAACGGATATTGAGAATCCCCCAACAAAGCAAAATCCAAATGAATACCGAACAAGGGATCGCGAAAAACCGATGGCGACGTCCGCCCCGGTGCCCGCTTGACCGGTCGGGCCGCTTGTGCGAATTTCTACACATGGCAACGAATCTAGACATAAATCCCGATCTTCTTTCCAAGGCTCGCCGATTGGGCGGGCTCAAAACGAAACGCGAAACCGTCGAAAAGGCGCTTGAGGAATTTGTGAGTCACCGCGAAAAATGCGATATACTGGACTGGGAAGGAAAGGTCGATCTTTGGCCGGAAGCGGACCCGAAGCAGAAGAAAAAAACTAAATGAAGCCTGTCGTGGTCGATACCTCGGTTTGGTCGCTTTATATTCGCCGGCGTAAACCGGATGAAGAACCGGAGCCGCATGTTATACGCCTTCGCCAGTTGATCGCCGAAGATCGAATCGCCATGCCGGGTATCGTTCGACAGGAGGTTTTGAGCGGCATTAAGGAAATTAAACATTTTCAGGGAATTGCCCGCTCTCTTCTCAAATATCCTGATATTCTGGCCACCAGCGCGGATCATATGTTGGCGGCGAATTTGTTTAATGTTTGCCGCCGCAATGGCGTGCAGGGCAATCATGCCGATTTTCTGATTTGCGCGATGGCCGTCCGGCGCAAAATGGCGATACTCGCGCATGATGGCGATTTCACGCATTACGCGAAACATATTCCGATAGAACTGGTGCCAATCTAAGCTGGATCGTGGAAACGTATTCTGCTTTTCCCTCTCGCCTCTCCTACTTCGCCGGGCCCCAACGTTTTGTGAACGGATAATAGATAAAAAGCGACCGCCCTACCACTTCTTCCTCCGGCACGAATCCCCAGGCTCGGCTATCCAGACTGTTGGCGGAATTGTCGCCCAACGCGTAAAACTTCCCCTCCTCAACCTCGACCTGTCGTCCGGGCGCCAGCATTCCAGTAGCCACGTATCCGCGGTATCTTCCCTCCTGATCCGCGTTTTTCTCGAATGCCCCCGCTCCGGAAATCGGTTCGCCGTTTCTCATCAAAACCGGTCCATCGATCTCCAACGTGTCGCCGGGAACACCTACCAGCCGCTTGATGTAATATTTGTTCTCCGGTTCGCCGGTCGGTCCGCTTAATCCGGCAATCGTTCCGGTGCGGAACACGATTCCGTCGCCGACTTTCGGTCGCACGAAATGATACGACATCCGGTCCACGAATAATTGATCGCCGGTCAAAATATCGAAATTCACCAGCGGATCGCCCGCCTCCACGTTAATGCCCGTTCCGATCAGCAGAACATTGCTCCCTTCCGGCACCTGCGTTTTTCCCGCCTGATGCTGCGCGGCCAATCCCGCTTCCAAGCTCGGCGCATCTGGAAAAAATTGTTCGTGGAGAACCGGTTCAATCTGAAATTCTGCCGGCACTTTCACGCCCACCGGCGTTTCGCCAACGAACAGGTAATATTCCAAAAGCGGCGTCGGAAACACGAAATATCGTCGTCCTTGCGCCGGATTTGCCGCCAAGCGCAAACGATCCCGCGCCACCGCGATTTTCACCTCCCCGCTCACCGGCGCTTCCACGTAATGCCGTTTCGCGCCATACGCCATCGTCCGGAAAATCCGCGCCGCGCCGCCCGGAGCTTCCTCCTCGTTCGGAAAAACTTCGTGCGTCATCCCGTGATACGTCGGCCACATCGA
>CAZJCL010000049.1:10803-13802 GCA_964544025.1 uncultured Opitutales bacterium
TGCGGAATCGAAACCCGGCCGACCTGCTTCATCCGCTTTTTCCCTTCCTTCTGCTTTTCGAGCAGTTTGCGCTTCCGGGAAATATCGCCGCCGTAGCACTTCGCGGTCACGTCTTTTCGCAATGCGCTGATCGTCTCGCGCGCCACCACTTTTCCACCCACCGCGGCCTGAATCGGAATTTTGAACAACTGATTCGGAATCAACTCCGAGAGTTTCGAACAAAGCGCCCGCCCCTTGTGCTCCGCTTTTGCGCGGTGAACGATGCAGGAAAAAGCGTCGACCGGCTCGCCGTTCACCAAAATATCCAGCTTCACCAAATCGGCCGCCTGATAGTCCGACAGCTCGTAGTCCATCGATCCGTAGCCGTGCGTGATGCTTTTCAACCGGTCGTAAAAATCGACCAGAATCTCGTTCAACGGAAGCGTGCAAGTCAGCATCAATCGCTGATCGTCGAGCGTTTCCGTGTGATCGCAGCGCCCGCGCTTATCCATCACCAGCGCCAGAATATCGCCAACGGAATCGGTCGGAACGTGAATCGTCGCCACGATCGTCGGCTCAGAAATCTCCTCGATATGCGCGACATCCGGCAAATGAACCGGATTGTCGATATCGACAACTTCACCGGTCGCGAGCTGGACTTTGTATACAACGCTCGGATACGTCAGGATAATATCGACACCGTATTCGCGCCGAATCCGCTCCTGCACGATCTCCATGTGCAACAACCCGAGAAACCCGCAACGGAAACCGAAACCGAGGGCCGCCGAACTTTCCGAGCTGTAAATCAACGCCGAATCGTTCAACCGCAGCCGCCCGAGACTCGCCTTCAACTTCTCGAAATCCGACGTATCCATCGGATAAATACCGCTGAAAACCATCGGCCGCACTTCCTTGTAGCCCGGCAGCATCTCCTTCGCCGGTTTATCCGCGCCGGTCAGTGTGTCACCCGTTTTCACGTCGGCCACTGATTTGATGTTGGTCACGATGTAGCCGACGTTTCCGGCGGTGATCTCATCGGTTTTCACCATTCCGGGCGTGAAAATGCCGACCTCTTTGATCTCCATTTTCACCTGATCGCTCATCATCAACATCTGGCTTCCGGCCCGCACCGATCCGGAAAACACGCGGATGTAGCAAATCACGCCTTTATACGTATCGAACGAGCTGTCGAAAATCAGCGCCCGCGTCGCCGGATAATCCGCCCATCGCGGCGCCGGCAACCGTTCCGCCACCGCTTCCAAAATATCCTCGATTCCGATCCCGCTTTTCCCGCTGGCCAAAATCGCCTCCTCCGCCGGAATCGTCAAAATATCCTCCAGCTGCCGCGACACCATTTCCAGATTCGCGCTCGGCAAATCGATCTTGTTGATCACCGGAATCACCTTCAGGTTTTGCGAAAACGCCAGCTGCGCGTTCGCCACCGTTTGCGCTTCCACGCCTTGCGACGCGTCGATCAACAACAGCGCTCCCTCGCACGCCGCCAAACTCCGCGAAACCTCATACGAAAAATCGACGTGTCCAGGAGTGTCGATCAGGTTGAACAAATATTTCTGCCCCGATTTCGACGGGTAAACCATCGAGACCGGGTGCGATTTGATCGTGATTCCCCGCTCCCGTTCCAGATCCATGGAATCCAGGTGCTGGTCCTTCATGTCGCGCATCGTCACCGTCGCCGTGTGTTCGAGCAACCGGTCGGACAACGTCGTTTTTCCGTGGTCCACGTGAGCGATGATGCAAAAGTTCCTGGTGTTATTCAGATCCATGTAATGGGAAAAAAACGCGTTTCGGCGGCTGACAAAAACTCAGAAACCGCCGCCGGTCCGCGCCGCGTCGGCCGCCGCGAAACCGCCGGGCCGCGATTGTAAAAAAGAGACGATTGCTCAAAAACCCGAAAGAGCAATCTTTTCAATATCTTCGGCTTCCGCGAGACTGACAACCTTCAGCGCCGAATCGGTCCGTCTCGCCAAACCGGCCAAAACTCCGCCCGGCCCGCACTCGATAAACGTGTTCACGCCTTCCGCCGCCGCGGCCCGCATGCAATCCTCCCACAGCACCGGCGAAACCACCTGCTTCACCAGCGCCTCGCGGATTTCGTCCGCCGTCCGGACCGGAGCTCCCGTGGTGTTGCTGAAAACCGTCAGCTGCGGCGGATGAAACGGAATCTGCTGGAGAAACTCCGCGAACGCCGCCCGCGCCGGTTCCATCAAACGGCTGTGATAAGCGCCGGCCACATTTAGCGGAATCACGCGCTTAAACCCGCGCCCTTTCCCCGCCTCGACCGCCGCTTCCACTTTCGCCTTCTCGCCCGAAATGACGATCTGGCCCGGGCAATTCAGATTCGCCATATCGATGTCGAACTCCTGGCAAAGCGCCGCCACATCTTCGCGCCCGACACCGATCACGCTCGCCATTCCGCCGGTCGTCGTTTCGCAGGCTTCCTGCATCAGCTGTCCACGCCGGGCGACGACGCGCAAGCCGGTCGCGAAATCGAAAACACCCGCCGCCGTCAACGCCGTCACTTCCCCGAGACTCAAGCCCAGTGCGACTTTCGCCCCGTCGAGAAGCCCTTTTTCGCGCAACACTTCGGTGATCGCGATCCCATGCAAAAACAGCGCCGGCTGGCAAACCCGCGTTTCCGTCAATTCCCGCTCCGGACCTTCGAAACAGATCGTTTTCAGATCCCAGCCGAGAATTTCGTTCGCTTGATCGTAAAGCGCGGCCGCGGTGGGAAAAGCCTCGTAAAGACTTTTGCCCATACCGACTTTTTGCGCGCCCTGCCCCGAGAAAAGAAGTCCGACAGTTCCCATAACCAGTTATCCGAGAATTCCGCCTTCGCTGAGGAAAATCCCCTTCATATTCATTTCCAGTGCCTTCGGATTTGGCGAAGCGGAAAGCCCTTCCTGCTTACTGATTTTTCCGGCCTTGATGAGACGCAGCAAATCGCGGTTGAACGACTGGCTTCCGGATTCGCCGCCGACTTCGAGGATCGAATTGATCTT
>CAZJCL010000050.1:0-13539 GCA_964544025.1 uncultured Opitutales bacterium
TCGTGCCGCGCTCCGCCAGCCGGTCCAGATTCGGAGTTTGCACCTGAGGATGTCCACCGAGCGGCCCGACCCAGTCGTTGAGATCGTCGACGGCGATAAACAAAACATTCGGCCGCGCGGCTTCAACAGGAAGCAGCGAAACCAGCAGACTTAACACCACCAAGCGACGCAGCATCGACATGCCTTCATAAAGTATCGCCAGCCCGCAAGGAGCAAGCGGAACCGATGCGCAAGGAATCCGGGAACGCTTGCTTCGGGCTTTACAAAAACCGGGTTGTCCGGCTGAAATCGTCGCTCGTATTCGGGTCCGCTTCCCGACGATTTTCAGAACGATGCAATCTCCACCCCAGCGCGACGATAACGACTGTGCTATGACAAAAACCTTTGGAAAACGAATCTTTGCCCTTCTCGCCATCCTGTCCGCGATATCGGCCGGACCGCTCCTCGGGGCGCTGAAAACACCTGTGGAGCGAGCGGATCACAAACAGTGGACGCCGCACGCCCGCGTGGCCGAATTCCTGACCGAACTGGAGGAGGCCAGCCCCCTGATTTCCAAACACCTCCTGGGAACATCCGAGGAGGGCCGGGAGATTTTCTACGCGCAAGTCACCGCCGACGAAACATTCGGCAAAAATGACGAAAAGCTGAAAGTCCTGATCTACGGCCAGCAGCACGGTGCCGAGCCGTCGGGCAACGACGCGATCCTAACGCTCCTCCGCGATTTCGCCGCCGGGAAAAACCTCGAATGGCTGGAGCAAATGGACCTGCTGGTCATCCCCCAAGTCAATCCCGACGGCGCGGAAACCCTTCAGCGGAGAAACGCGGCCGACGTCGACCTCAACCGAAGTCACCTGATCCTCAACGGAAAAGAGGTGCGCCACCTCCGGGACTTGTTTCACGAATGGGAGCCGGAAGTCGCGCTGGATGTTCACGAATACCAGCCGTGGGCGCAGGCATGGTTGCAACACGGATACATGCGCCCCTTCGACGTGCAGTTCGGTTTGCCGACCAACCTCAACGTCCCCGCCGCGATCCGGGATCTCGCGGAAAACCGGTTCCTCCACTTCATCGGCGACCACCTCGAAAGCGCCGGTTTTTCCCATCACAACTACACGGTCGGCAATCCGGATTCGATCCGCTACAGCACCTCGAACATCAACGACGGCCGCCAAGGGCTGGCGATTCTGGGCACGTTTTCCCTAATCCTCGAAGGACGCCGCGAGCGCGACAATCGGAACGGCATCGCCCACCGCACCACCGCGCAAGCCGCCGCGATCGGCGGCCTGCTGCAATTCGTCGCGGAAAACAAAGACGAGGTGGCCCGCGCCGTCCGCGATTCCCGCAAACAACTTCGGGAAGGCCGCGTGCCGGAGTTCGTCCTCACCATGAGCCGTGCCGGAAACGGAGAACCGCTGCGCCTCCCGGTCCGCGAAGTCCACCGGAACGACGCCGGCGACTGGGAAGAAGGCGAAATCGTCACCGCCGAAATCGAAAACTACTTCCCGCTTGTCGTGCCCGAGCGGAAAACCACGATGCCGAACGGCTACATCCTCCCAGCCGCCGAACAAGCCGCAATCGACCTCCTGCAAAAGCACCGCGTGGATCTTTCCGTTCTCGAAGGCGGCGAGCGCTTCGCCGTCGAGCAATTCCGGATCGACGGTTTCGTCGAAGAGGTTTTTGAAAATGCAACGACGATCCCGACCGGTTCCCTTCGGCCGGACAAATACACCGCCAAAGCCGGCGACGTCTACGTCCCCACATCGCAACTACGCGGACTGATGATCGCCACCGCGCTCGAAGCTCAGTCGATGCACGGCCTGATACATTACGACGCATTCAGCCACTGGAAACAGGAAGGCGATTTCCCGATTTTGCGCGTGGTTCAGAAACACCCATTCCCACAACCCAAATGAGCAGATCATAAAATAATTCGTGTTAATCCGCCTCCATCGCGGCTAAAAACAAATCCCACACTCACTCATGAAAACCTCCCTTCTCGCCCTCCTCCTTTCCGCCGCCGCCGTATCCGCCGCCTTTTCCGCCGCCTTTTCCGCCATGAACGAATCCGATGCCCACGAAGCCCTCCGCGAACGTTTCGAAGCAAAAGCCCGCGAAGCCATCGAGCAGATCGACGGCGCGTTCGGTCTCGTGGTCAAAGATCTAAAAACCGGATACACCTTCAGCGTCCGCCCCGACATGACCCTCACGCAAGCCAGCGTCATCAAAGTTCCGATCCTCGTCGAACTCTTCAAACAGGCCGCCGAAGGGAAACTCGCCCTCGACGAAGTCATGACCATCGAGCAAAGCGATTTCGTCGGCGGCGCCGGCATCTTGAACGCGCTCACTCCCGGAAAAGTTTCCATGCCGATCCGCGACATTGCCCGCTTCATGATCGTCCTCAGCGACAACACCGCCACCAACATCCTGATCGATCTGGTCGGAATGGAAAACGTCAACCGCACCATGGACGACCTCGGCCTCTCCCAAACCCGCCTCCAGCGCAAAATGATGGACAGCCAAGCCCGCCTCGAAAACCGCGAAAACATCTCCACCCCCGCCGAAGCCGCCCGCCTCCTCGAACTGATCCACCGCCGCGAAATCCTCGACGAGGAAAGCTGCGCCGAAATCCTCCGCATCCTCGCCCTTCCCAAACGCGGCCGCATCTCCCGCGACCTCCCCGGAAACGTGCAAGTCGCCCACAAAACCGGCAGCGTCGGCGGCGTCGTCAACGACATCGGCATCGTCCTCCTCAAAGACCGCCCCTTCATCATCGCCGCGATGGCCAGCTGGAACACCGACACCCAAGCCGCCGAAGACGCCATCGCCCAAATCTCCCTCCTCGCCTACCACCACTTCGACCGCCTCGAAAACTCCAACCGCTACGGCCACCGGAAATAACCGAAACCTCTAAAAGCTGAACCCTCCCGTGCCCCGCCGCGCCTAACTCCGGCGAAAAACATTGCCCAATTGAATTTAATCCGGCAGAACCTTCGGTTCTAGGTCAGCGACGTCAGTCCGCCCCACGTTTATCTATTCCGATCGAACATGAACGAACAGCCAGGTCTAAAACTTATTGAGCCGAAAATCGTCCCGGTTCTCGATTCCGGATTCCGTCCAGCCGTGCTGGCGAACCGCGCTTTCCGCGAAGCCGTCCAAGCTTCCGGAAAATCGACGCCCGTCGAAATCGCCCTCGAACGCCGCCCCGGCTCCGTCTCCCGCTTTTCGACCGCCATTTTCGCTTCCGAACATCCGGAATCGCACCAAAACTTCCAATACCTCGAACGCCTCCTCAAATTCCTCCTCTGGTCCCGCGGCGGTGCTAAAATCTATTTCTCCGGCCCCCGCGATCTCGGCGAACGCCTCCAAACGCATTTCCGCCAATCCGCTTCCGGACGTTTCGACGCCGGAATCATGGGCGACAAAATCTACGAAACTCCGCTCGAAGTCATCCTCAGCGACGCGAACGAAATCCCCGCCGAACAGGAAAAAAACATCCCGCTCGGACGCCACCTCGACGGCTGCCGCATCGGTTTCGATCTCGGCGCCAGCGACCGCAAATTCGCCGCCGTGATCGACGGAAAAACCGTTTTCTCCGAGGAATACCCGTGGGATCCGCGTCCGCAAACCGATCCGCAATGGCACTACGACGAGATCAACCACGGCCTCAAACAAGCCGCCGCCCACCTCCCCCGCGTCGACGGAATCGGCGGCAGCTCGGCCGGCGTCTACGTTAACAACCAGGTCAAAGTCGCCTCGCTCTTCCGGGGCGTCCCCCAGGAGCTTTTCGATACGAAGGTCAAAAACCTGTTCCTCGACCTCCAAAAGGAGTGGAACGTGCCGCTCGAACTGGTCAACGACGGCGAAGTTACCGCCCTCGCCGGCTCGATGGCCATCGACGACAACGCCGTCCTCGGCGTCGCCATGGGTTCCAGCGAAGCGGTCGGCTACGTCGATCCCAAGGGCAACATCACCCCTTGGCTCAACGAACTCGCCTTCGCTCCCGTCGATTACAATCCGAACGCCCCCGTCGACGAATGGTCCGGCGATTACGGTGTCGGCGCCCTCTATTTTTCCCAGCAATGCGTCGGCCGCCTCGTCGCCCCCGCCGGAATTGATCTTCCGTCCGGCATGCCGCTTCCGGAAAAACTGCTCGAAGTCCAGCGCCTGATGGCCGAAGGCGACGAACGCGCCGCGAAAATCTACGAAACCATCGGCGTCTACTTCGGCTACGGAATCGCCCACTACGCCGATTTCTACGAATTCCGCTACCTCCTCGCGCTCGGACGCGTCACCAGCGGACGCGGCGGCGAAATCATCCTCGAACGCGCCCGCGAAGTCCTCGACACGGAATTCCCGGAGCTTTCGAAAAAGGTGAAATTCCACGTCCCCGGCGAAACCGAAAAACGCCACGGCCAAGCGATGGCCGCCGCCAGTCTCCCGGTCCTTTCCCGCGAAAACCCGGTCGCCCGCTGATATGCCTCCGTTAAGAACGAATCCCGCAACATCCGCCCTTGGCGGATGACCGGATTTCCCAACCCAGCAAAAACAAAAAAACCGGCAGCACAGTAAAATCTCGTCTCTCGAACAATATTCTCATGCCGCAAATCCCGACCTTATCTGTGCCTATCTGTGCCATCTGTGGTCTAACCCTCAGCGCCAAAGCCGCTCCGTGCCCTCCGTGCCTCTGTGGTGAACCCTATCCAGGTGGCGTTGCGGCTATGCCTCGCTAAGTTCATCAGCGGTTAAAATCCTTCCTCCACCTCCATGAATCCCTACCGCGATTTCGTCTCCAACATCGCCAACCTCATCGCCGACGGCAAAAACCTGCCGCTCGGCGGTTTCCCGATGCCGCCCGCGCCCGATCTTCCCGCCGGCGCGCCGCGCGCCCTCATCTTTTCCCCGCATCCCGACGACGAGGTCATCATCGGCGGACTTCCACTCCGCCTGATGCGCCAAAGCAAAATGCGCGTTCTCAACGTCGCCGTCACCCAGGGAAGCAACAAATCCCGCCAAGCCGCGCGCCTCCGCGAGTTACAAGCCGCCTGCGATTACATCGGTTTCGGCCTCATCCAAACCGCCGAAAACGGACTCGAAAACATCAACCTCGCCGGCCGCGAAAAATTTCCCGAACAATGGGCGGCCTCCGTTTCCCGCATCGCCGAAATCCTCCGCGAGCAAAACCCGGAAGTCGTTTTCCTCCCGCACGACGACGATTTCAACACCAGCCACATCGGCGTCCATCATCTCGTCGTCGAAGCGTTGCAAAAACTCGGAAACGTCTCCTGCTGGGCCGTCGAAACCGAATTCTGGGGCGCGATGAAAGGTCCAAATCTGATGGTCGAATCGAGCCCCGAAGACGTCGCCGATCTCCTCGCCGCCCTCTCCTTCCACGTCGGCGAAGTCCAGCGAAACCCGTATCACCTGCGCATGCCCGGCTGGCTGATGGACAACGTCCGGCGCGGCGGCGAAGTCGTTGGCGGCCAAGGCGGCGCGGTCCCCGATTTCACGTTCGCCACGCTTTACCGGCTCCGGCGCTGGGAGAAAAACGGCTTCATCTCCGTTCTCGAAAACGGTCGCAATCTAGCCGCCAGCGAAGATCCCGCGACCCTTTTCACCCGATAGAACCGGAGCCAGCAGTTCCGCCTCCAGACGCTTCCCGCGCAATCCAAAACCACCTAGGGGAAAGCCGCAACTTCCTGCCGGAACGCGGTTTTCTCTTTTAGATCGGCCGGATCGGGCTTACAATATCCCGTGCTCTAGCGACTGTAATTCCGAGTTAAAGGAGGTGCCCATGCCGATCCAATCCAAATACCAATTTCCCCGTTTTTCCGCCGCCAACCGAAATCCGGCTTTCCCGCGATTCACCCGACTCGCCGCCCTCCTCGCCGCGGCTTTTCTCGTTTCCTCCGCCGCCGCCAACACGGTCACCAGCTGGGGCCGACAGGTTTTGCCTCCGCCGGAAGAAATCGACACGCTCATGGATGTCGCGGCCGGACAGGATTTCAACATCGCGATCCGTCCCGGCGGAAAAGTCGTCGGCTGGGGCTCCAACAACTTCCGCCAAGTCACCATCCCGGAAGATTTGAGCGCTTCGATGGTCGCCGCCGGAGCCACTCACGTGGTCGCCTTGTCGCGGGACGGCGAAGTTTTCGCCTGGGGCGGAAACCGCTATGGCCAAACCGACGTCCCCGAAGATCTCAGCGAAGTCACCGCGGTCGCGGCCGGAGAACGCCACACTTTGGCTTTGCGCGCCGACGGCACCGTCGTCGCCTGGGGAGACAACCGCCACGGCCAAACCGCCGTTCCCCAAGGTCTTACCGACGTCAGCGCGATTGCCGCCGGCTTGCACCACAGTCTCGCCCTTCTCCGCGACGGCACCGTCGTCGCCTGGGGCCGAAACGACGAAGGCCAAACCGCCGTTCCCGAAGACCTCACCAACGCGGTCGCCGTTTCCGGAGGACGCGCCCACAGCCTCGCGTTGCTCCGCGACGGCTCCGTAATCGGCTGGGGAAACAACTCGTTCGGCCAAAGCGACGCGCCCGCCGAAGCCCGCGGCATTACCCGCATCGCCTCCGGAGAAGACCACAATCTCGCTCTCCGCGACGACGGCACCGTCCTCGCCTGGGGCCGAAATCACTACGGCCAAACCACTTTGCCCGAACAAATCAACGACGGCCGCCGCATCGCCGCCGGAGCGTTTCACAACCTCGTTCTCCGCGAAAACGGCAGCGTCATCGGCTGGGGAAACAACGACAACGGCCAAACCGTCGATCCCGCCGAGCTCGCGTCGGTAATCGAAATTTCCGCCTGGGAATCGCACACCGTCGCCCTCAAAAGCGACGGCACCGTCGTCTCCTGGGGCGCGATTCTCGAAACCGGCGTCGCCCCCAACCGCGAACGCCTCCAAAACATCGTCGCCGTCGCCGCCGGTCGCGCCCACGGTCTCGCCCTCCGCGACGATGGAACCGTGGTCGCATGGGGCGACGATTTCTACCGCCAAGCCACCCCGCCGCCCAGCCTGGACAACGTCGTCGCCATCGCCGCCGGCGAATTTCACAGCCTCGCTCTCCGGGCCAACGGAACCGTTGTCGCCTGGGGAAACAATTACCAGGGCCAAATCGACGTCCCTCAAAATCTCAACAACGTCATGGCGATCTCCGCCGGACAACTCCACAGCCTCGCCCTCCGCTCCGACGGAACCGTCATCGGCTGGGGCCACAACTTTTACGGACAAACTTCCGTGCCGGCGGATTTGACCGACGTCATCGCGATCGCCGCCGGAAGTTACCACAGTCTCGCCCTCAAACGCGACGGCTCCGTCGTCGGCTGGGGCAGCAATCTGTTCGGCCAAATTTCCGTCCCCGTCTGGCTTTCCGATGCCGTCGCCATCGAAGCCAGCAGCAGTCACAGCGCCGCGATCCGCGAAAACCGCCAAATCGCGATCTGGGGCAGCAACTACTACGGACAAGCGACGCCGCCCGGAAATCTCCGCAACGTCGTCGACATCGCCGTCGGCGCCGCCCGCACCCTCACCGTCCAAGGCAACTTGCAGCCGCCCGTCATCGTTTCCCCTTTGCCCTCCGGAATCGTTTCCGCCGGCCGCGACGTCACGCTCGTCCCTTTCCTCCGCGGCTCGAAACCGATGATCTTCCAATGGATGCGCGACGGCCGCCCGCTTCCCGACGAAAAAGGAAAAGCGCTCACCCTCGAAACCGTCAGCGCCGATTCCAGCGGAACGTATTCCGTCATTGTCGCCAACCCCGTCGGCAACACCCGCAGCCCGAATTCGAACATCGAAGTCGAAGATCCGACCATCCGAATCGAAGTCGCTCCGGCCGTCGCGGTCATCGGCGAAACCGCGATTCTCTCTGCCAACGCCGCCGGAACACCGCCGCTCGAGTTCCGCTGGCTCAAAAACGGCGAACCCATCGACGCCCCGCCCGGCGATACCCTCATCATTGAGCAGGTCTCGGACGACGACACCGGAATTTACACCGCCGAAGTCAGCAACCGGTTCGGCAGCGCCACCAGCAACGAAATCGATTTCTACATCGCCCCCCAAATCCAGCAACAACCGCCCGCGCTCGCCACCGCGAGAATCGGCGAACGCCTCACCCTCGCCATCTCCGCCAGCGGCTCCCCACCGATTTCCATCCAATGGCGGAAAAACGGAGCCGACATCCCTGACGCGACCGAACCCGAACTCGTTCTCGAAAACATCCGCGTCGACGACGGCGGCGTCTACACCGCCCACGTTTCCAATCCCGCCGGACGCGTCGTCAGCGAGCCGATCCAGCTCCAAATCGCTCCCCACATCGTCCTTCAACCCGAAGCCCAAATCTTCTCCGGATTCGGCGGCGCCGCCGTTTTCGAAGTCCGCGCGATCGGCACGCAACCGCTGGTCTACCGCTGGATGAAAGACGGCAAACTCCTCGCGGAAACCGAACAACCGCGCCTCGCCCTCGAACGAGTCCAAGCCACCGAAGCCGGACAATACCACGTCGTGGTCGTCAACGCCGCCGGCCAAGCCGAAAGCGAACCCGCCCGCCTCGTTCTCCCGCCCGCCATCGCCACCCATCCGCGCTCCCAAACCGCCCGCGCCGGCGATTCCGTCGAGTTTTCCGCCAGCGCCGCCGGAAGCCCTCCCCTCCGATACCAATGGCTCAAAGACGGCCAACCGATTGAAGGCGCGACCTCTCAAACCCTCCGCATCGATCCGGTCGAAGGCGGCGATACCGGACGTTATTCCGTCGCCGCGGCCAATGAAGTCGGCGAAGCGGTCAGCGAAGCCGCCATGCTCGCGGTTTCGCCCACCATTCTGGACTCGCCCGAACCGACCGCCGTCATGGCCGGCACCACCCTCACCCTCGCCGTGACCGCCGAAGGCAGCAGCCCTCTCTATTTCCAATGGGTCAAAGACGGCGAAGTGATCCAGGAAGCGCTCGACCCGGTGCTAACGATTTACAACGCCTCACCCGAAGACGCCGGCAATTACTCCGTCGTCGTCTCCAACTCCGTCGGAATCGCCGTCAGCGACCACGCCGCCGTCGAAATCCGCCCCAACGGCCAATACGGCACTCCCCCCGGCCGCTAAACCAAAAAATCACACCACCCGCACCACCCACCACCGTAGCATCGGCGCTTCGCCGATGACCGGATGATCCGCCATCTCCGCACCGCCCACCGCGTCCGTTCAAACTTACAAGTTGAAATCGGGCCCCTCCTCGGCATTGTAGCCTTCTGTGCAAGATGCCAAGGAACAGAAGGCCGAAACGCCCGCATTCGAAGACGCTCTCAGCCGTTTGGAAGAGATTGTCGAAGCGATGGAGGAGGGAAACATCCCTCTGGCCGATTTGCTGCGCAAGTACGAGGAAGGCAATCAGCTCCTGAAAATCTGCGGCAAGCGACTGCGCGACGCGGAACTGAAAATCGAGTTGCTCAAGAAATCCGGGGCCGCCGAAAGCTTCGAACCGTTTGAGCTGGAGCAGGATTGATTTCCCGTCGCTCCCCCACAACACCCGCAATGGCCGATCTACTTTCAAACCACGGAAACCGAATCCTCGACGGCATTCGGGGCCCCGACGATGTTAAGCTTCTCACCGGAGAGCAAATGGCCGCGCTCGCGTCCGAAATCCGCGACGAGATTCTCCAGGTAACCTCCGTCAACGGCGGTCACGTCGGCCCGAACCTAGGCGTCGTCGAGCTCACCATCGCCCTCCACCGCGTTTTTTCCACGCCGAAAGACGAGTTCGTGTTCGACGTTTCCCACCAAGGCTACGTCCACAAGCTCCTCACCGGCCGCCAAGGCGAAGCGTTTCGCAACATCCGCAAAAACAACGGCCTCAGCGGATTCCTCAACCGCGCCGAAAGCCCCCACGACAGCTGGGGAGCCGGACACGCCGGCACCGCCCTTTCCGCCGCCCTCGGCATGGCCACCGCCCGCGACCTCCGCGGTTCCGACGAGCATGTCGTCGCGGTAATCGGTGACGCCGCCCTCACCTGCGGCATTTCCATGGAAGCGCTCAACAACATCGCGAGCTGCACCAAACGCCTCATCGTCGTCCTCAATGACAACGAATGGTCGATCGCCCGCAACGTCGGCGCCCTTTCGAAATACCTCACCGAACTGATCACCAACCCGGTCTACAACCGCCTCCACGAAGATCTCGAATCCTTCCTCCGACGAGTTCCCGGCGGCGGATCCCTCATCCGGATGGGCTCCAAAGCCAAACACAGCGCGAAAAGCATCGTCGCCCCAGCCAGCCTTTTCGAAAAATACGGCGTCCGCTACCTCGGCCCGATCGACGGACACGACATCGATCTCCTCAGCAAAAATTTCGAGTTCGCCAAGCGCGCCGAACAACCGGTCTTCCTCCACGTCATCACCACCAAGGGCAAAGGCTACCCGGTCGCGATTCAACACCCGGAAAAATTCCACGGCACCAGCCCGTTCGATATCGCAACCGGCAAAAGCAAAACCAGCTCCTCTCCGGCCGCCCCCGCCTATCAGGATGTTTTCGGCGACGCCCTCCTCGGTTTCGCGGTCAAAAACCCGAAAATCATCGGAATCACCGCCGCCATGCCGAGCGGCACCGGCCTCACCAAACTCGCCCAGGAAGCCCCCAACCAATTCTTCGACGTCGGCATCGCCGAAGAACACGCCGTCCTTTTCGCGGGCGGTCTCGCCGCCAAAGGCTTCAAACCGGTCTGCGCGATCTACAGCACGTTCTTGCAACGCGCCTTCGATCCGATCGTCCACGACATTTGCCTGCAAAATCTGCCGGTAACATTCGCCATGGACCGCGCCGGACTCTCGCCAAACGACGGACCTACGCACCACGGCCTGTTCGACATTTCCTACCTCCGCTGCGTTCCGAACGCCACCGTCATGCAGCCGAAAGACGAGGACGAACTGGTCGACATGCTGCACACCAGCCTGAACACGCCGTCGCCGATGTTCATCCGCTACCCGCGCGGCGCTGCCGTCGGCACTCCGATCAAGGAAAACCCGCAAATGCTTCCGATCGGACAAGCCGAAATCGTGCGCGAAGGAACCGACCTCACCATCTGGGCCCTCGGCTCGATGGTTCAAGACGCCCTCCAACTCGCCGACCGCCTGGAGCGCGAGGAACAAGTTAGCGCCTGCGTCGTAAACGCCCGTTTCGCGAAACCTCTCGATCTTCGTCTCCTGCGACGCCAGGCCCGCGAATTTCCGCTTCTCGTCACGATGGAAGATCACGTGGTCACCGGCGGATTCGGCAGCGCCGTTCTCGAAGCGTTACAGGAATCGCAAATTCTTCTTCCCGTCGAACGCGTCGGCTGGCCCGACCGCTTCATCGAACACGGAAGCTCCGTCGAAGCCCTCCGCGAACAAAACGGACTCTCGCCGGACGCGATGTTTCACCAGATCCGTGACCGCCTTTCCACGATTCGTGCGGCGGCCGAAGCGATCTCCGCCGCGCCGGAACGCGATTAATCTGCGCGTTTTTCCGCCCGGATATCGCCGCGGCTCTTTTCCAGCGAAACCATGCGAATCGGCTCCATTGAGTTAACATCCAACCTTTTCCTGTCACCTCTCGCCGGCTACACGAATCTGCCGTTCCGTCTCACCCTGCGCGAAATCGGCGGACTCGATTTCGTCACCACCGATCTCGTTAACGCCCGATCGCTCCTCGAAAGAAACCGTTTCGCCCTCAAACTCGCCCACACTTCCCCCGACGACCAACCGATGGCCGTCCAGCTTTTCGGCTCCAATCCTGAAGAGATGCGCGACGCCGCGATCATGGTCCAGGAAATGGGTGCCGCCGCCGTCGATGTCAACATGGGCTGCCCCGTTCCGAAAATCTGCCGCGTCGGCGGAGGTTCCGCCATGATGACCGAAATGAGCAAAACCGGGGAATTGATCCGCAAAATGGCCGAAGCGGTCAAAATCCCTGTAACGGCGAAAATGCGCCTCGGCTGGGACGACCAAAATATCACCGCCCCCGAACTCGCCCGTGTGCTCGAAGCTTCCGGCGTCGCCGCGATTTTCGTCCACGGCCGCACCCGCGAACAAGGCTTCAGCGGAAAAGTTAACCTCGCCGGGATCCGCGCCGTCGCCCAAGCCGTTTCCCAAATCCCCGTTATCGGCAACGGCGACGTTACCACTCCCGAAGCCGCGCGCGTCATGCTCGCCGAAACCGGCTGCTCCGGCGTCAGCATCGGCCGCGGCTCGTTCTACAACCCCTGGATTTTCCGCCAAACCGCACACTACATCGCCACCGGCGAGCTTCTCCCCGAAGCCACTTTCGAAGAACGGAAAACCGTCATGATCCGCCACCTCGATCTCATGATCGAATTCTTCGGCGAAAACCGCGGCTGCAAAATGTTCCGCCGCGTCGCCAAAAGCTATTCCCGCCGCTTCGGCCCCAGCAACTTCTTCAACCGCGGAATCAACAATTTCGCCACCCGAGCCGATTTCCTCCATCTCCTCGACGAATACACGACCTGGCGCCGCCAATTCCTCGACGAAACCGGCGAACTCCTCCTTCGTTTCCGCCCCGAGCCGCTCACCGCCTCCTTCCTCCCCGATTCCCCCGACGAAACCCTAAAAATCGGCGTCCCCAAAGGCCCCGTCGAAGTCTGGTAAAATCCCAATCTCAAATCTCAAATCTCAAATCCCCATCCCCATCCCCAAACTTCGTCCTTCCTCATTCCCCCGCATTCCTCCATCCTTCCCATTCGACATTCTTAATTCGCAATTCGCACTTCATGGAAACGCCCGTCGCACTCACCATCGCCGGATCCGACAGCGGCGCGGGAGCCGGTATCCAAGCCGATCTCCGCACCTTCACCGCTTGCGGCGCGTTCGGCGTCACTGCGATTACCTGCCTCACCGCCCAAAATCCTGATTCGGTGACGGACGTCATGCCGGTAACTCCCGAATTCCTCCTCGAACAAATCCACCAGCTCGACCGCTTTTTCCCCCTCCGCGCCGCCAAAACCGGCATGCTTTTCTCCGCTGACCTCATCCGCGCCACCGCCACCTTTTTCCGCGAACGCCCTGAAATCCCGCTCGTCATCGATCCCGTCATGGTCGCCACCAGCGGCGCTGTCCTCCTTCAGGACGAAGCGATCCAAACCCTCGCCAACGATCTCCTCCCGCTCGCCGCCGTCATCACCCCAAACCTCGACGAAGCCGGCGTCCTCCTCGGACAAACCCCAGCCAATCTCGACGAAATGGCCGCCGCCGCCCGCGACCTCGCGAAACGCTTTTCCCGCCCGGTTCTCTTAAAAGGAGGTCATTTAACCGGCCAAATCCTCACCGATATCCTCGCCTCCCCCGACGGCCGCGAATGGCGTTTCCAAGACGAACGCATCGAAAACGTCGATACCCACGGCAGCGGCTGCACGCTCTCCGCCGCCATCGCCGCCCATCTCGCCCGCGGCTCGAATTTGCCCGAAGCCGTAGCCGCCGCCCGCCAATACCTTCGCCACGGCATGATCCACGCCATCCGCCTCAACGGCCGCCGATTCATCAATCACAACTTGTAAACCCAC
>CAZJCL010000051.1:0-13250 GCA_964544025.1 uncultured Opitutales bacterium
CTTGCCCTTGGAGCAGCCGGTGAATTTGCCGAACATTTCGGCCATGAGTTCGTTCATGGACATGCCGACGGCGAGGGCGTGGGCGTGGTCGCGGTAGGCGGTGATGATTTGATCTTCTTGATCGAGAACGGAGATGGTGCCGGTCGCCACGGCTTCCTGGCCGATGTAGGTGTGGCAAAAGCCGCCGATTTTTCCTTGTTGGTAGCAGCGGACGGAGCGTTCTTCAAAGCGCCGGATCCGGACCATTTCTGTGTAAAGGTCGATCTTCTCTTCTGAGGTGAGCGCCGCGTTTACCGGAGCCATTTTCTTGGCCTTTCCGGAAGATTGATCGAGATCGATGGTAGGATTGGTCTTTTTACTCACGGTTTCTGTATATAAAGGTTCAAGATTCGGTCCGAAACCAAAATAATCAAGGCAAATAGTTTTTGCGAGCGGTGCGGCGGGAGAGACGAATGAGCGCTGACACCAGTAATTTGCAAAAGTTTCATGAAACGGCGGGTTCCCGGTTTTCCCGGCTCTCCTCGATGGTGATTTCGAGGGGATGCGCGGGATCGCATTTCGCGCGAAGGCTGACGAATCCGTCCTGGTAGCGGTCGTAGAGTGGCCAGAGCGCGGCGCGGTCGGTTTCCGGCAGGGAGACCTTCGCCAGTTCCTCCCGGGTGAAAAAGGCGAATACGCCCTCGTCGATCGAGGGGGGAAGAGTGTCGATGGTTTTGTGGCATTTGAAGAGAAACATGAGCCAGTGCCCTGTTCCTTCATAATCCTTTTCGGAGATGATGGCAAACAGGTGCAGGTCCTTCTCTTCGACGGCGACATCGATTTCCTCGGCGGTTTCGCGGATTGCGCATTCAAACGGGGATTCGCCGATGCTCATTTCCAGTTTTCCGCCGATCGGGCTCCACATGCCTTTGTTCGGTTCGCGGGCGCGCTGGAGCAAAAGATGGCGGCCTTGGCGGTCGCGGATAAACACGAGAACGCTGATCTTGAAGGGGAGCTGCACGCTGCTGGACATGTTGCCAGTCTCCCATGGAAGGACCGGGGGGCAACCTGAAAAGCGGATCCGGCGGTGCGGGCGGCGGGGCGGGGAGATTCGGGCCGGTTTGGCGGACGATTCCGGCGAAGAATCTAAAAATTCCGTAACTTTTTCGGGAACTTTTTGGGTTGCTTTGTCGTTTGGACGCTGAATTAATACCGCCCAGCGTGCCCGGTGGGGGAACTCCTCCCGGTGCCTCTCTCACCGATCTCTCACTTTATTTTCTATCTCTTCTGACGACCCGCTGCACAGCTTTCGGCGAACATGTTTTTGCGATTTCCGCTCAAGGCCTTCCGGGCTTTCACGAAGCGGAATCGCGGGGAACCGGTGGCCAGCCGGTCCGGTTCGTCCTGTTCGATATTGGCTCTCGGGGCCTTTTATCCTTGCAGCGGCAGGTTTAATTTTGGAATGCGTTTCTCCCGCCAATGAGTTCATCTAAAAAGGTTTTGGTCATTGATTGTGGCGCCAACCACGTGTCCGCAGGTATTTTCACCGCTGGTCCGAAAGGAGTGGTTTTAACGGATTTCGATTCGGAGGTCATCGGGAGTGATCACACGACGGAGCAGGAGTGGGTGACGGCGATTCAGGGGGGAGTGCGGGCGATTTCGAAGCGGAAGAAGATTTCGGGCCCGGCGTATTTGATCGCTCCCGGGAATCTGCTGCTGATGAAGTTCCTCAAGATTCCGCACGTGGCGAAATCGAAGCGGGACCAGATCGTCAAGTTCGAGGCGCAGCAGAACATCCCGTATCCGCTTCCCGATGTCGTCTGGGATTACGAAGTGATTCTCGACGACGGGGCGGAATTCGAGGTGGCGCTCGTCGCGGTGAAGATCGACATCATGATGCAGCTTTGCGCGTTCATGGCGGCGATCGGAATCGAGGCGCACGTGATCGATCCGGCTCCGATGGCGCAATTCAACGCCTTTAATTACAGCTATCCGGAAGCGGGAGAAGGATCGGTCGTCGTCAACGTCGGCGCGAAATCGAGCAACCTTCTGTTCATCGACAAAAACGGGTTTTTCGTGCGCAACGTGCCGATCGCGGGCAACACGTTGACGCAGGCGATTTCCGACGAGTTGAAGATGCCGTTCGCGCGGGCGGAGGATTTGAAGCTTCATGTCTTCGCCGGTGAAACCGCGGATATTCCGGAAGAGTTTCAGCAAGTCGTTCACCGGGCGACGGAATCGTTTCACCGTCGCTTCAGCATGGAGTTGACGCGGTCGATCGTGAATTTCCGCCGTCAAAGCGGCACCGATCAGGTGTCGAACCTTTATCTGACCGGTCTCGGAGCGGCGGTGCCGAACATCATCGAGACGCTTTCCGAGAAACTGAAGATCCACGTCGATTGGTATGACGGGCTTCGGAACGTGAAGGTCGGGCCGAAAGTGGAGCCGAAAGTGGATCCGCACCGGATGCAAGTCGGGGAAATGGTCGGCACGGCGTTGCGCGGAGCCGGAATCGCCCGCACGCATTTCAACCTTTTGCCGCCGGCTCTGGCCAAGCAGATCGAGTTCAAGCGGAAACGGATTTTCCTGGTGGCGGCCGCCGCGATTTTTGTCGTGGCCGCGTTTATTCCGGTTTTCCACTTCGAAACGCAGGCCGAGATTCATCAAAGGCAGGCGGCGGAGCTGGAGGACGAGCTGGTCAAATTGCGCCGGCCGGATAAGGCGATCCAAGCGAGTGCGCGGCAGGTGGAGCAGATCGAAGGCCGTATCGATTCCCTCGAAAACCTCGCGAAAGCGAAAGGCAACTGGATCCTTTTCCTGGAAGATTTGCAGGGTCGTTTGGCGGAAGTCGAGGACGTCTGGCTCGACCGGATGACGATCGTCGGCCAAGGCGGCGGAGCCCAGCAGCAGACGGCGACGGGAGGCGGATTGTTTGGGACGGCCACAGGCCAGCCGGCGCAAGCGGCCTCCAGCGGCGGCGCGATTCGTTTGAACCTTTCGGGCCGGCTTCTGGACCGGGAAAATCCGCTTTCGACGGTGAGTCGCACGAGTCAGCAGCGGGTGAACGAGCTTTTGGCCAGCTTCGAGGAGTCGGATTACGTCACCGAGGTTCAAAACGAGCAGTTCGACCCGAGCGAGCCGGGAATCCTTCGCTTCGAGTTCGTTCTCGTGCTCAACGATAAGCAGCCGCTTTAAACATCTTTCGTATGGCTTGGTTTAAGAAAAACATCCTTTTTACCATTATCATGGTGTTGTTGGCCGGATTGCTGGCCGCCGAGATTTACTACGTTCTCGGGCGCCGCCAGGAGGCGAACGAAGCCGAAGCGGAGTTCCAGGCGAAGGTGGAGGAGCACAACAAGCTCTCTTCGAAAAAGATTCTCCCGCACGAAAACAACGTGGCCCTTTTGCAGACCGAGGTGGAGCGGAAGCAGGACGAACTGGGGCAGTACCACACCCTTTTAAAGGGCGACAGCGAACTTCAGGAGGCTTTCAAAAACCACCCGAAAAGCCGGGCCGACGCCTTTTTCGATATCGCGTCGTTCGTTCAGGAATATCGCCGCAAGGCCGCGGAAGCCGAGGTGGGTATCTCGGAAAACGAGACTTTCGGTTTCGGCGCGTATGCGACCACCGGACCGGCGGAGGATCAGTTGGCGGAAGTTTATAAGCAACGTTTGATCGTCGCTCGCATTCTCGACGAGGTTTTCGAAGCCGGGCCGCAAGCGCTCCTCTCGATTCGCCGTCCGGGTGAAGGCGGTTCCCAGGGGCAGCGGGAAGGAGGCGGCTCGTTCAATCTCGAATCGAAATTTTCGGTGGCGATTCCGGACATGGCGACGACGCTCCCGTTCGAGGTCGTTTTCACCGGCCACACCGACACCCTGCGTTCCTTTTTGAATCAACTCTCCACGTATGAAACTCCACTTATGGTTCGGAAGGTGGAAGTCACGCCGGCCGCGGAGAATCCGGGAGAGCAGCGCCAGCAGGCGGAAGGCGGCAGCCCGCGTCGCCGTTCGGCACCCGCCCGGCAGGAGACTCCGGACGCTACGGCGGAGGGGGAGAACGAGACCCGCGAGGCGGTTCCGCTGGTGCGGGACAATCTTTCCCGGTTCACCGTCGCCTTGGAATTTGTCGATGTCCGTCCTGTCGAGAAAGCGCGCTAAGCCACGTATTGCACCAACATGATCCGAAAACACTACGACAAGATACTTTTGGGCCTGGCCCTCGTGGTTCTCCTCATCACCTTCGCCTTCTCGTTTCTGGGACCTGAGCCGAAGCCGATCACGGAATTTGTGGATAATCCCCGGCTGACGCCGGAAAACACTTTCACGCCATCGCCTCCGCCGGAGGTGGAAGTCGCGGTGGCGGCGTGGGAAAACCCCCAGCCGCAGTCGGCCGGGCCGCAATGGATTTTCGACATCTTCACGCCGCCGGTCATTTACTACAACGCGGTCGCGAATGAATTCGATCTCCGCCACACGATCGACGTGCCGAAGGAGCCGGATTTCGGCGTTCAGCTGGTGGACGTGCGCGAAGAGCTTTACCGGATCCAGATCGCCGGTCATGGCGGCGGCCGGGGAGACGCAGGGTTTTTCGTGAATCTGGAGAACGTGGAAACGGGAGATTTTGTCTTTGCCAAGGAAACGAAGGATTATCCGACTCTGGAGGCGGAACTGCGGTCGTTCCGGCTGGAGCGGGTTCCCGTGCCGCATGCCGGCAGCACCAACGTGACGACGGAGGTCGCGTTCGTCGTGATCTACGACAAGCGCTTGGAAACGGAAGTGGAATTGCGTTCCGACCAGACCTTAAAGGAGGATGAGCCGACCGCGATTTTCATTCCCACTTTGACGGAGGGAGCCGAGATTGGCGCCAAGGTAGGTGAATCTTTCAACGTTGGCGAATTCACTTACCAAGTGGAAGCGATCGAGGCGCCGACGGCCACGGTGGTGAAAATCAATCGGGCCGACCCGACGGAGCGGGAAACGAAAACGCTGGCGGTGCTTCGTCCGGAAGCGCAGCAAAGGGCGACGGGTCAGACTCCTTCGCAAGGTTCGACGTCCACCCCCGGGTCCGGCCAGCCAACCACCGGTCAACGGCAAACCCAACCTCCTCCACCGCCGCCCAGCACCTCGGGAGACGGCTCCGGAACGCAGTTTGCCTTCTAGTATAAAGTTGAATTTTTCATTGCGCCCTCAACCAATAGCGCTACAACCTCCACCATCATTTTAATATGAAGACCTACCGTATGATCCGAAGACTCCTCAACCCTTACTCGTGCTGTGTGCTGCTCAGCATGGGAGTGCTTACGGGCACGCTCCAGGCTCAGACGCAAACCGATGAAAAGATCCGCCTGATGTCTGATGCATTGGCGGCGCGAGATGTCGGGGATCTTGAGCGCGCGCGGGCTTCTCTTCAAAAACTTCTCGAACTCAATCCCAACGACGCGAGCATCCGGCGGTTGTTGGAGAACGTCGAGCTGAACATGCAGCAACCGGTGCCCGCAGAAGCGGCGGCCGTCGAAGGGACCGGGATCGACTTGGCGGTTTTCACGACGGAAGAAGCGGCCCGCGTCCAAGCGGCGATCGACGAAGCCAACGCCCTCCGCGCTGCGGCGAAGAATTTTCAGAAAGAAGGGGAATACGACAGCGCCGCGCGCGTTCTCGGTGAAGCGGGATTGGCCATTCAGGATGTTCCGGAAACCGAGCGTCTTCAGGAGAGCATCCGCCGTGATTTGACCGAGGTTTATCAGGATTGGGCGCAGCAGCAACTCGCCGACGGAGATTTGGAAGGCGCGAAAGCCTCGCTGGAGCAATACCTGGAATTTGCGGACGAATCCCGCCGCACCCGCCGGGTCGCGGAAAACATCGAGGAAGAAATTCTCAGCCCGCGCCGGATTCCGATCGAGGAAGTTAGCCCTGAATTCCCGGCCGATCAGGAAGCGATCAAAAATCTTCTCCGTGTCGGACGCGCGCAATACCTGAATGGCGACGTCGGCGGCGCGGAACAAAGCTTCCGCCAAGTCGAAGCGATGGACGGTTATAACGCCGAAGCGAAAGCGATGCTCACCCGGATCGCCGAAGAGAAGCGCACTCGCAATCATCTCGACCGGGAGAAGACCCGCATGCAGATGCTCGAGGAAATCGGATCGGCCTGGCAGCGTCCGCAAATTTACGTGGAGCGTCCGCCGGAACAAGCGGGTCCGGAAGAACCCGGTCCTATCGAGCTAAAGCTCCAGAGCATCATCATTCCGAGCGTGAATTTCGACGGACTCGAATTGACCCGAGCCATCAACACGCTGAGCGCAATCTCGCGCGAATACGATCCGGCGGGGCAAGGCGTGAACATCGTCCCGCGCGATCCGCAGGGTGCCGCTCGTCCGGTTCACATCAATGTGAGCGACTTGAGCCTCGGTCGGATTCTCGACCTGATCGTTGATGAAGTCGGATTCAATTACCAAGTGGAAGACGGCGTGGTCATCGTTCGTCCCGGCGCGCGTCGTCCGGCCAATCTCGAGACCGAAAACTTCCCGGTTTCGCCAGCCACGATCCGTCGTCTGATGGCGGGTGCGAGCGGAGGATCGGCTCCTCAAGCGGCAGCGGCCGAAACCACGGCTGTCGACGATCCTTTTGCGGCTCCCACCGCAGCGGCTCCGTCCGCCGCAGCTCCGAGCGCGGCTCCCGCCGGTGGCGAATCCTCGCAATTGCGGCAGTTCCTTCAACAAGCCGCCGGTGTTGATTTCAACGTGACCGGCAGCAGCCTGGTTTACGACGGTTCCGACATCTGGGTTACCCAGACTCCGCGGAATCTTGAGCGGATCCGCAACGTTTTCCGCCGTTTGACCGACGTGCGTCAGGTCGAGATCGAATCCCGCTTCCTGGAAGTCAGTGAAGGAGCGGTCGACGAATTCGGGTTCAACTGGGAAGTTACTTCGCCGAGCGGAAATCAATTCAAAAGCAGCAACCGGACGTTGGCGGGCGCGTTTGCCGGAAATCAGATTTCCAACGCAACCGTTATCACCGGCGAGAATGTTCCCGGTGGCCAAATTACGATTCCGACGACCCCTCCGGCTGTGCCGGGTGGAGCGGAACTCGGCGGTGGCGCAGCTAATTTGGCTGTGATCAACCGGACGCCGAACGGTTACGACGTGACCGCCACGATTCGGGCTCTCCAGCAGCGCACCGGTGCCGATCTTCTCAGCGCGCCGAAAGTGACGGTGATTTCCGGAAACCAGGCGACGATCAACGTGGCCCAGGAAATTCTTTATCCGGATTCCTACGGCGACACCCAGAGTGAAGTCGGCCGGGGCGGCGGTGAGGGCAGTGATGCCGGTGTGACGATTACGCCGGGAACTCCGCAGGACTTCCAGATGCGCCGGGTCGGTGTCGAGTTGACGGTGACGCCGACGGTGGAGCAGGACAGCAGCGTGACTCTTGATTTGAATCCGCGCGTCACCGAGTTCCAAGGCTTCGTGGAATACGGAGGCACCTCGATCGCCGTTACCAACAGCCAGAGCGTGAGCGTTCCATCCGGATTCTACCAGCCGATCTTCGCGACCCGCGAGGTGAACACCACGGTGAACATCTGGGACGGTGCGACGGTTGTTTTGGGCGGATTGACCCGGGAAGAAGTTCGGACGGTTTCGGACAAAGTGCCGGTTCTAGGCGACATTCCGCTCGTGGGCCGTCTCTTCCGCTCGGAGGGCGAAGGATCCCAGAAGCGCAATTTGTTGATCTTCGTGACCGCTAACTTGGTGAGCCCGGGAGGTTCGCCGATGCGCCAGAAGCTCAGCACGGTTGAGCCGGGTGCGCTTTACCAGAATCCGACTGTGGTGACTCCATCCGGTGCGGTTTCGCGCGAGAAGGTGATTCAGTAAGCGTTTTAGTATTGTGAGAACCCCGCCGAAAGGCGGGGTTTTTTTGTGGGTGAATGGATGCGCCGTTGCGTTGGGCCAAGGTTTTGCTGAAGTTTGTTTATGGCTAAGTGGCTGGTTATCGACGGTTACAATCTTGTTTTTCGCTGCTTTTACGCGATTCCCCACCTTTCGCGGGCCGACGGTTTTCCGACCAACGCGATTCACGGCTGGCTCCGGTCGCTTTGGAAACTTTCGGACGATGAGCGGCCGGACGAGGTGCTGGTGGTTTTTGATCTCGGGGAAGATCCGGCGAAGCTCGCTTTGTTGCCGGAATACAAGGCGGAGCGGGCGGAGATGCCGGACACGTTGAAGCCACAGATACCCGTTATCAAGGAAATGACGCGGAAGCTCGGCGCGGATATGGTAGAAATCGCGGAGGTCGAGGCGGACGATATTATCGGGAGTTACGCGAGGGCCTTGGCGGATGAGGGGAACGAGGTGTTTATCGTGAGCGCCGACAAGGATTTTGCTCAATGTGTGCGGGACGGGGTGTGGATGATGGTGCCGCCGCCCACGGCGAACGCGAAAACGGGGTGGCGAAAATTGGACGCGGCGGGAGTGAAGGAGAAGTTCGGGGTCTCGCCGGATCAGATTCCGGATTACCTATCGTTGATCGGGGACGCGATTGACAATATTCCCGGGATTCCGGGGGTGGGGCCGAAGACGGCGGCGAAGTGGCTGGAGGAATTCGGGACGATTGACGGGATTTACAGCCGGTTGGAAGAGGTGAAGCCGGAGCGGTTTCGGGAGAAGCTGGTGGAAAACCGGGAGAATCTGGCGCGGAATCTTCAGTTGGTGACGCTGAATTGCGATGTGGTTTTACCGCCGTATCAGAAATATCATCCGGACGCGGAAGGGCTGTTTTCCATGCTGGAGGAGCTGGAGATGCGAACGCACTTGAAGGAGGCGCGGAAACGGTATCCCGGGCCGGATCTGTTTTCGGGGTTGGAGGGGTGAGGGAATTGGGGCTCGGGGACGGCTAGAGCCCACACTCTTGCCTTGGGCTCTGGTTTTTGAGCTAGGTTTTGGCGACGTTTTCGGGGTCGTAGATGTAGCCGATGCCGTGGATGGTGTTGAAGGGGCGGAGGTCGCAGCCGTTTTGGGAGAAGGTGTCGCGGATTTTGACGATGTATTGGTCGAGCGAGCGGCTGCGAACATCGGCGTGGATTCCCCAGACGGAGTGAATGAGGCTTTTGCGGGTGAGGACGACGCCTTTGTTGTTGGCGAGATAGGTGAGGATTCCGAGGTCCTTGCGACCGAGTTTCCCGACTTTTTCGTTCGGGAAGATCACTTCGAGACGCTGGGGATTGATTTTCGCGCCGCAGAATTCAAACGGCTCCTCGGCCACGGAAGCGTTGCGGGTGATTTTGTTGTCGCTGACGGTTTCGGCGCGGCGGAGGACGGCTTGGATGCGGGCGACGAGTTCGGGGAAGCTGAACGGTTTCGTGATGTAGTCGTCGCCGCCCATGGAGAGGCCTTTGACGATGTCGACTTCCGAGCTGCTGCCCGTGACAAAGATGGTGGGGACTTCCACGCCCTTGTTTTTCAGTTCCTCGACAAGGGAGAAGCCGTCGCGGTCGGGGAGGCCGAGATCGAGGAGGATGAGGTTGGCGAAGTTTTTGGTGAGAAAGCGGAACGCGTGCGCGGCGTCGTGGCAGACGAGGGTGTTCATTCCCGCGGCTTCGAGCCGGTCGGAAACCAGCCCCGCCAGCTCTTTTTCGTCTTCGACGATAACGATCAATGGTTTGGAGGCGCTCATTTGGAAAGAAGGGATGGCAGATCCTCGAGGATTTCCCGCGCGTGTTCGGCGGGTTTCACTTTCGGATAAACTTTGGCGATTTGGCCGCGCGGATCGACGATGAATGTGGTGCGGTGGACTCCGTCAAAACGGCGGCCCATAAATTGTTTTTCGCCCCAGACGCCGAAGGCTTTCGCGATGGAATGATCTTCGTCGGAAGCCAGCGCGAACGGCAGGTTGTGCTTTTCGCGGAATTTCGCGTGGGAGGTTTCCGAATCCGGGCTGACTCCGATGACGGGGATTTCGAGCTTTTGGAATTCCGGAAAGTTGTCGCGGAAACCGCAGGCCTCTTTCGTGCATCCGGGGGTGTCGTCTTTCGGATAAAAATAGACGACGAAGGGGCGGCCGATGAGATCGGTCGTGTTCCGGGCGGTTCCATTCGCTTCGGTAAAGGGAAAGGAAGGCGCCGGATGGCCTTCGGGTATTGGCAGAGGAGCGGACATGAAACGGCCAGAGAGTAGGCAGGCGGCGGGGAATTGTCAAAAAAAATGGCTTGTCTGTGGCGGGGTTTCGGCGTGTGTTCTCAGGGGTGTCGGAAACAAAATCAGGTTTGATGCTCGGGCTCCCCAAGGGGAGTATGGAGGAGTCTACGATTAAGCTATTTGCGAAAGCGGGCTTCCGGATTTCCAAGAGCTCGCGGTCCTATAAACCGAGCATTGACGATCCGGATCTGGAAGGTCGTTTCGTTCGCGCCCAAGAGGTGAGCCGTTACGTGGAGCATGGGTTTTTCGATTGCGGCCTGACTGGTTACGATTGGGTGGTGGAGAACGGGTCCGACGTGGTCGAGGTTTGCGATCTGGTTTACAGTCGCGCTTCGGCGGTGGCGGCGCGGTGGGTTTTGGCGGTGCCAGAGGCTTCGGATATCCGAAGCGTGGAGGATTTGGCCGGGAAGCGGATCGCGACCGAGGTGGTGAACATTACTCGGAAATATTTGGCGGAGAGGGACGTGCGGGCGGAGGTTGAGTTTTCGTGGGGGGCCACGGAGGTGAAGGTTCCGGATTTGGTGGACGCGATCGTGGATTTGACGGAGACGGGGAATTCGCTGCGGGCGAACAAGCTGCGCATCGTCGACACGTTGCTGGAGACCAACATCAAGTTGATCGCGAACAAGGCGGCTTGGGCGATTCCGGAGAAGCGGAAGAAAATCCAGAGCATCGCGCTGCTGTTGACGGCGGCTTTGGAAGCGGAAAGCAAGGTGGGGTTGAAGTTGAACGCGCCGAAGGAGCAGCTGGAGAAATTGCTGAAGACGTTGCCGGCTTTGCGGAATCCGACGATTTCGCCGCTGAGCTCGCCGGAGTGGGTCGCGCTGGAGACGATCGTGGACGAACGCGTGGTCCGGGAGATCATTCCGCAGCTAAAAGAGCTCGGGGCGGAGGGAATTATCGAGTATCCCTTGAACAAAGTGGTTTATTGATCATAGGTCATTGCACTTATGAAAGTTAACGTGGCCCTTATCCAGGAGCGTTGCACCTGGGACAAGCAGGATAATCTCGATCGCACGATCGCCCGGATTCGCGAAGCCGCGAAGGGTGGAGCGCAGGTCGTTTGCCTCCAGGAGCTGTTTCTCACGCCGTATTTTTGCCAGAAGGAGGATGCGAGTCTTTTCAAATTGGCGGAGGAAGTGCCGGGACCAACGACCGAGATTTTGTCGAAAGTCGCGGAGGAGGAGGGTTGCGTGATCATCGCCTCCCTTTTCGAGAAGCGGGCGCCGGGGATTTATCACAACACCACGGCGGTGATTGACGCGGACGGGAAGTATCTCGGCAAATACCGGAAGATGCACATTCCGGATGATCCCGGTTTCTACGAGAAGTTTTATTTCACCCCCGGCGACCTCGGTTACAAGACTTGGGAAACGCGTTTCGGGAAAATCGGCGTGCTGATTTGCTGGGATCAATGGTATCCGGAAGCGGCGCGGCTGACGGCGCTTTCCGGCGCGCAGATTTTGTTTTATCCGACGGCGATCGCGTGGATTCCGAAGGAAAAGGCGCAATACGGCGAGGCGCAGCATACGGCTTGGCAGACGGTGCAGCGCGGACACGCGGTGGCGAACGGTTGCTACGTCGTGGCGGTGAACCGGGTCGGAACGGAGGAAAACCTCGAGTTTTGGGGGCAATCTTTCGTGGCGAATCCGTATGGGCAGATCATCGCGGAAGGGCCGGTGGATCAGGCGGGGGTGACGCACGTCGAGTGCGATCTTGGCATCATCGACGAAGTTCGCGTGAACTGGCCGTTTTTCCGTGACCGCCGTATTGAGACTTACGGTCCGATCCAGAAGCGCTACATCGATTAATCCACGTTAACTTTTCTTCTTTTAAAAGGTGGCAACAGATCCTTCTCCATCCTCTCTCGGTTTCCGTGCGCCCGCGGAATGGGAACCGCAGGAGGCGATTTTTCTTTCGTGGCCGGTGAGTCAGGCGACTTGGCCGGGACATTTTGAAAAGGTTCCGGCGAAGTTCGCGGAGATCGCTTCGGCAATCAGTCGTTTCCAGAAAGTGCGGATCAATCTGGCGGCGGATGGACACGCGGAAGCGCTGCGTTTGTTGAACGAGGCGCGCGCGGATATTGTGCGCGTGGAATTGTTGGACAATCCGACGAACGATTGCTGGTGCCGGGATCACGGTCCGATTTTCGTGAAGAACGACCGGACGGGCGAGGTGGCGATCACGGATTGGAAATACAATGCTTGGGGCGAGAAGTATCCGCCGTTTGACAAGGACAACGAGATTCCGCGCCGGATCGCGGAGCAGCTCGGGATGCGGCGTTTTGAGATCCCGATGGTGTTGGAAGGCGGATCGATCGAGGTCGACGGGCAAGGGCAGTTGTTGACCACGGAAGCGTGCTTGTTGAACAAGAACCGGAATCCGCATCTGAGCCGGGAGGAAATCGAGGCGCGCCTGCGGGAGAATCTGGGCGTCGACCGGATTCTGTGGTTGCACGATGGAATCGTCGGGGACGACACGGACGGGCATATCGACGATATCACGCGGTTTTACCGGCCGGACGCGATTCTGACGGTGATCGAGGAGAATGAGGCGGATGAGAATTTTCCGATTCTTCAGGAAAATTGGGAGCGGTTGAAGGATTTGCGGACCCGGGCGGGGAAGCGGTTCGAGTTGAAGACGCTGCCGATGCCGAAACCGGTTTTTTGTGACGGGGAGCGGTTGCCGGCTTCGTACGCGAATTACCTGATTATCAATGGCGCGGTCTTGTTGCCGGTTTTTAATCAGCCGGAAACGGATGGATTGGCGGCGGAGATTTTGCAGGAATGTTTTCCGGGCCGGAAGATCGTGCCGATCGATTGCGTGAATCTGGTTCTCGGGCTCGGCGCGCTGCACTGCATTTCGCAGCAGCAGCCGGCGTAAGCGAACCGGCGCTGGATCCGGTAATACATTGCAATGACCTCATCTGAATCGGGATCGGCGGGGCCGGTTGCGCAGGGAATCGCGGCGGCGCGGGCGACGCTGGTTCCCGGGGCGATTCTTTGGGCGCTGGGGCTGACGGCGGTGTTGAGTTATTATTTTTGGCCGGCGGCGACGGAGGTTTTTCGGAAGATCGGGGAATGGA
>CAZJCL010000052.1:0-13249 GCA_964544025.1 uncultured Opitutales bacterium
TATGATCCCTGCCGGGATCGGAGGTTTTCCATTGGAGTCCGGTGGTGTTCGCTTCGCTCAACCACCGGCTACAGGCTGTGATCCTTGCCGGGATCGGAGGAGGGCGAGGAGAAGTCTTCCTCTGCCGGGATCGGAGGCGGTATGCGACCGAAAGATTATTATGAATGTCGGGCTCTTGACTGACTGTTGCGTGGGGTGGGGGCGGTGGGTAGTTTTTTGGGAATGAATAGGGGGAAACAAGAGATTGCGGTGAAGCGGGTTTATGATCCGGCGGGGGAGGCGGATGGGAAGCGGTTTTTGACGGAGCGGCTTTGGCCGCGGGGGGTGAAGAAGGCGGATTTGCGGATCGATGGGTGGGTGCGGGAGGTGGCGCCGAGCACGGATTTGCGGAAGTGGTTTTCGCACGATCCGGAGAAGTGGGAGGAGTTTCGGCGGCGTTACCGGGAGGAGTTGGAGGGGAATCCGGAGGCGTGGGCGGGGATTTTGGAGGCGGCTCGGGAGGGGAAAGTGACGTTGCTTTTCAGTTCGCGGGATACGGAACGGAATAACGTGGTGGCGTTGCGGGAGTTTTTGGAGGAGAAGCTGCGGGAATGAGCGGCGAGCGGTTTGCCGGACCGCCGTGGTTGAGGCGGCGACCGGCGGAAGTTCGGAAAGCGCGGATCAGGCGGTCGCGGGGGTGGGGCGGTATTTTTCGGATTGCTCTTCGGCGTGGTAGGAGGAGCGGACGAGCGGTCCGGATTCGACAACGCCGAAACCGATCGAGAGGCCGAATTCTTTCCATTCGCGGAATTCTTCCGGCGTGACCCAGCGGTCGACGGGGAGGTGTTGCGGAGTCGGTTGGAGGTATTGGCCGAGAGTGAGGATGTCGATGTCGTCTTCGCGGAGTTCGAGGAGGGCTTCGCGGAGTTCTTCCTTGGTTTCGCCGACGCCGAGCATGAGGCTGGTTTTGGTGACGAAGCCGCGGCTTTTCGCGTGGCGGAGGACGGAGACGGAGCGATCCCAGCGGGCTTGGACGCGGACCTTCTTTTGGAGGCGTCGAACGGTTTCGACATTGTGATTCAGGATGTCGGGTTTGGCGTCGAGAATGATGTCAATGTGCTCGGTGTTTCCTTTGAGGTCGGGGATGAGGACTTCGATGCCGGTGTTGGGGTTGCGGTAGCGGATGGCGCGGATGGTGGCGGCCCAGACGGAGGCGCCGCCGTCGATCAATTCGTCGCGGGCGACGGAGGTGATGACGCAATGTTTGAGGCCCATTTTTTGCACGGCTTCGGCGACGCGGGCCGGTTCGCCGAAATCGAGTTCGGTGGGGCGGCCGGTCTGGATCGCGCAGAAATTGCAGGAGCGGGTGCAGATGTTGCCGAGAATCATCACGGTCGCGGTGCCGCGGGACCAGCATTCGCCGAGATTCGGGCACTGGGCGCTTTGGCAGACCGTGTGGAGACGGTTGCGGTCAACGATCTCCCGGACTTCGCGGTAGGCGGGATGAGAGGGAAGTTTTGCTCGGAGCCAGTCTGGCTTGCGTTCAATCATGACGAAAAGGTGTCTTCGAAGAGTTTCCAGAACTCTGTGGCGAGTATGGATTTCATTTCGGCGGGATCAATGGTTATTCCGAGTTCGCGTTTCACGGAGGTGACGGAGCCGTCGGTGATGCCGCAGGGGACGATGCCGGAGAACGGTTCGAGGTCGTTGTTGAGGTTGAGGGCGAAACCGTGGCAGGTGACCCATTGTTTGACGGCGACTCCGATGGCGGCGATTTTGCGGTCGCCGATCCAGATGCCGGTTTTGCCGGGGCGGCGGGAGGCGGCGAGGCCGTGGCAGCCGACGGCGTTGATGAGCGTTTGTTCGAGGAGGCGGAGGTAGCCGTGGAGATCGCGGAAATGGTGGAGGCCGACGATCGGGTAGCCGACGATTTGTCCGGGGCCGTGGTAGGTGATGTCGCCGCCGCGATTGGTGCGGACGAGATCGATGCCGAGGAGTTGGAGTTGTTCTTCGGGCCAAACGAGGTGTTGCTCGGCTCCGCGACGGACTCCGAGGGTGAAGACGGGCGGGTGTTCGACGAAGATGAGGGCGTCGGAGACTTCTTCCTGTTGGCGGAGTTTCAGGCGTTCCTCCTGGCGTTGCCATGCTTCGCGGTAGGGAAGGTGGCCCCAGTCGAGGGTTTCGCGGGCGGCGGTTGTGTTCTTGGTGTTCAAGATGGGACACTATAGCATGGAAACCGGCTGGAGGGGCAAGGGTGGAGGCGCGGGAAACGGTGGGGTTTTTGCGGTTCGGGAGGGCTGGGGGAGAGGCCGGTGGAGCCGGGCGAATGCGTTGAGGAATTGACCCCACAAATGGCGAAAATCCTGTCACTGAATTAGATAATCGTGTTACCGTTGGAGGTTCATGCAGAAGAACCACAGGCTTTCCCTGCTTCTCCTGGAGGATGATCCCAATGATGCCGATTTGACGCTTTTTCATTTGAAGAAGGCGGGATTGGAATCGAGTGCGCGGCGGGTGGATAACCGGGAGGATTTTCTGGAGGCGCTGAGGGAGAATCCGGACGTGATTTTGATGGACGTGAACGTGCCGGGATTTGGCGCGATCGAGGCGTTGCGGCTTTTGCGGAAAATGGGGAACCGGACGCCGGCGATCGTCGCCACGGGATCGCTGGATGACGAAGCGGCGCGGGAATGCATCGATTTGGGTGCGGCGGATTATCTGTTGAAAGATCGATTAGCGCGGTTGGTTTCGGCGGTTTGGCGGGCGCATATCGAGCGGAAATTGACGGAGGAAAAGGAGGAGGCGGTGGCGTCGTGGCGGAGGTTGGCAGCGATCGTGGAGGCGACTTCGGATTTGGTGGCGAGGGCGAACGCGGAGGGGCGGATCGTTTACATGAACCGGGCGGGGCGGCGGATGGCCGGTTATGGGAGCGAGGAGAATTTGTCGGGGTTGACGATCCGGGATTTTACGACGAAGCGGGCGCGACAGATTTTGTTGACGCAGGCGATTCCGGCGGCGATGCGAAAGGGTTCGTGGCGGGGGGAAACGGAACTTCGGCGGCGGGATGGGACGACGGTTGCGGTGTCGCAGGTTTTGATCGCGCACCGGAGTGAGAAGCGTCCGTATTTTTCGACCATTGTCCGGGATATCAGCGAGCAGATCGCCAACGCGGAGGCGCTGCGTCAGTCGCGGGCGTGGCTGAAAGGGGTTTGGGAGTGGTCGGGGGACGCGATGCGGTTGAGCGACCGGGATGGGATTATCCGGGAAGTGAACCGGAATTTTTGCGAGATGACCGGTTTGCGGCGGGAGGATTTGATCGGGAAACCTTTTACCGAGGCGTATCCGGATGATTGCGATATTGAAACGATTTGGCGCGGGTATCGGCGGCGTTTTGCGGGGGGAGAATCGCTGGTGCGGTTGGAGGACCGGTTGCGGTTTCGGGCGGCCGAGGCGCGTCATGTGGAGGTCACTTTCACGACGATCGGAGTGGATGGCGGAGAGCGGCTGATGTTGACGATTTTGCGGGACATCAGTGAGCGGAAGGCGTTGGAGAAGCAGTTTTTGCGGAGTCAGCGGCTGGAATCGATCGGGGCGCTGGCGGGGGGAGTGGCGCACGATTTCAATAATATTTTGACGCCGGTGGCGATGGCGTCGTCGATGTTGCGGATGGATTTGTCGCCGGCGGCGCGGGAGAAGGCGTTGAAGACGATCGAGGATTGCGCGCACCGGGGGGCGGAAGTGGTGCGGCGGTTGATGACGTTTTCGAAAGGGATCGACGGGAATCGGTCGCCGGAGGATCCGGTGGATTTGATCGAGGAGGTGGCGCGGTTGGTGGAGCAAAGTTTTCCGCGGGAGGTGGTGCTGCGGAAGCGTTATGCGCGGAAGGTGCCGCTGGTCGACGCGGACCGGACGCAGATTCACCAGGTTTTGCTCAATCTGTGCGTGAACGCGCGGGACGCGATGGCGTCGGGGGGGACGTTGACTTTCGAGGTGCAGCCGAGGGAGGTAGCGGCGAACGAGTTGCCGCAATCGCCGCATGCGAAGCCGGGATCGTTTGCGGTTTTGAGCGTGGAGGATACGGGAGCGGGGATTGAGAAGGATCATTTGGAGCGGATTTTCGACCCGTTTTTCTCGACGAAGAGCCTGCAAACCGGGACCGGTTTGGGGCTTTCGACGAGTTTGGGGATTGTGCGGAGTCACGGCGGATTTATATCGGTGCGGAGCGAGGTGGGGCGGGGTTCGCGGTTCGAGGTGTATTTGCCGGTTTCGGAGTGCCCGAAGTCGAAGGGGAGCGGGGCGACGGCGGATGGATGGGGGGAGTCCGGTGCCGGGGAAGGGGCGGGCGAGACGATTTTGGTGGTGGACGACGAGCTGGCGATCCGGGAAATGGTTTGCCGGATGCTGGAGCAATGCGGCTACCGGGCGATCGGCGTGGAAGGGGGGCGAATCGCGTTGCGGGTGTTGGAGCGGAGCCGGGGGATCGCGGCGGTGTTGACGGATTTGGCGATGCCGGAGATGTCGGGCGTGGAATTTGCGCGGGAGGCGCGGGCGCGGTTCCCGAATCTGCCGATTCTGGCGATGAGCGGACGGATCGGCTACGATTCTTCGGGTGCTTTGGAGGAAGTGGGAGTGACGGAGATTTTGGCGAAACCGTTCCGGCTGGACCGGTTGTTGCGGGCGATTGAAGGGGTGGTGCGGTAGGAGGGCGGTAGGAGAGAGAGGCGGAGGAGCTTTGGATGCGGGTTCATCGGGGGTGAATGGGCGTTGGAGGTTTGGGATGGGCATTCACGGCGCGTGAATGGGCGTTGGAAGTTTTGTAAAGGCGTTCATCGTGCGTGAATGGGGTGTTGAAAATGTTGGTCGGGTATTCGCGGCGCGTGAGCGGCAGTCGGAGACGTTGGATGGGCGTTCATGCCGCGTGAGTGGTTATCGGATGGAGTGGACACGCGTTCAGCGGGCGTGAATGGGCATTTCGCGTTTTGGATAGGCATTCACGCGGCGTGAATCGCTCTTGGGTGAACGGGTGGGCGGAGGGTCAGGATCAAACCACTGATTTTCGTAGCGGGACGTAGCCGCAACCAAACTATGAGGCACTGGATCTTAACCACGAATGGACACGAATCCACACGAATGTCAGCAGTTGTGAGAAAATCTTACTCGAAAAACGAGATTTCGACGGATTGTAGTTAGGAGCCTTCGAGTGACTGGTCAGATGATCGGGGCCAACGACCTCTGGATCGCCGCCGTCTCATTGGATTGCGGATTTCCTCTCGTTACCGGCAATACGCATCATTTCGGACGCGTGGAAGGCATTCATCTGCTGAGCTACTGAGACGTTTGCCTTGGGCAGGATGCAGAAACGGAGGATTCTCGTCGCTCCAGTTAGTTTATAGTGTCGAGCTGGATGGGCGGCGCGAGATGGTGGAGGGATTCTCTCAATCAATACTCCCAGACGGGAAACACTGCGTCCGGTCCGCGCCAATAGGTATTGTAGACGGTCGTATCGTATTCCTCCTCATCCTCCTCCGCTTCATCGGCGAAATTGAAATAGGCGTCGCGAACATATAACTCGAAGCCGTCGTCGATTCGGCTGTAATACGGTTGATCGCCCAACGGCAGCTCGGCGGTCGCGTTTATGGCTATCCGCTCCCAGAGGCGATTCCGATCCGGCGGGTATTCTCCGTTCTCCTGTTTAAACCGGTAGATTTCGTCGGCCGCTCCAAACAACGCTGAGAAATCGGCGATGTCGTAGTCGATTAGTTGCGGCCACGACAAGGGTGGCTCTACCGGCGTCGGACCGGCGATCGCCAAAATCCATTTCCACCGGCTTCCTTCGAAATCGTAACGGTTGGGCAGAGGAACGGGAACCGGGGCCGCGCTGATCGCCTTGAGTTTCTCCAATTCGTCGGCTTTTCCGAACGCGTCGAAATTCAGCGTGTTGAACACGCGGCCAATTCTGGATAAAAAGGTGACATCGGTTTCCGGGTCATAGTCCGCGTTCTCGCCGCCAGCTCTGTTTGGAAACCGATCGTAGGTCAGCGCGCTCAAGACAAAGTTGGCGCGCACACGCCGCTGACGGTTTTCCTCTGAACCGTGCTTTAACTCCGCCAACCGCTGAGTCGCGCCCGCGAACTCCTCTCGCGTCGGTGAACTTCCCTGCCGGTAAAGCTCAGCGGGCAGGGGCATGACAATTCCGCGTCCGCTATAGAACTGATTCCTGACGCTTGGCAGCGGGTGGTGTGCGAATAAGTTCGCGAGATCAAGCGCCGCAAGATACCGCGCCCACCGTTCGTCATGTTCCGCAACCAGCGCGCTCGCCCCCAGCAAGATCAACGCTTCGTCGGGATTGAAGGAGCCGTATCCTTCCCGCAACAGGACAGATTCCTCGCGATACCATGCGGGATCCTCAAGCGTCGGTTTCGTTGCCGCCAAGGAGATTTCGTTGATCAAAGCACTGATCTCCGGGGTTGCCAGCGTCTCCCGCCACCGCGCGATCTGGCGCTCCGTGAGCGGTTGCTCCCGATAAAGCCAATCCTGCAACGATCTCGTGATTTCGGCAACGAGCGCGGCCGTTTCCGCGTCGCTTTCGATCATGGCACGGGCGGCATTCAGGTGCGGCAAGGCGTTCTCCTCGTCGGTGACTTGCTCAGCCAGATCTTCGAGGTTCGACGGCCAGCCAGCCGCGATCATCTCCGCCCGCCGTTCCTCGTATTGCCGCTGCGCCAGATGCGCGGCCGGAATCAACAGCAGAACCGGTGCCCAAATCGGAAGCGTGTATGCCGCGGCGGATCCCGCCATGGTCGCCAGTCCGGCCGGTTTTTGCCGAAGTTCTTTAAGCCACTTTCCGGCGATTGCGAACCGATCGGTCGGTTGCGATTTCGACGCCGACGAGTCTCGCAGTTCGTTAAAAATTTCGCGCAAGAGCATCGACTCGTCAGTGCGGTCGAAGTCGCGCGGGAGCCGGGCCCGGATCCGGGTGACTGCTTGCGCGGTCCGGTATTCGGAGATCAATCCAGCGCCGAGAATGAGTGCGAGGATTCCGAAAACTGTTTCCCGTGTCACCACCCAGAGCAGACCGAGAACCGCGACGCTTGTCGCCAGGAATACGACCTTCAGAAAGGGGAATCGCCCGAGAAATGTAAGCGAAAAGATCTGGCCGCCATCCAGCGGATACACGGGCAGCAGGTTGAAGATATTCAGGACCAGCAGAATCCAGACGATCTGGCTGAGAAGCTCGCTTTCGAATCCGGTCGCCGCCGCCCAAACCAGAAGGCCCAGGCCGAGCAGGATTCCCGGCAGCGGGCCGGCGTAGAGGACAACCAACTGTTTCCACGGCGCGACCGGCCGGTCATCGTTGCCCATCGCGACGGCACCGGCCATCGGAATAAAAAGAATCCGCAGGTTGCGATAACCGACGAGCTTCATCCCGGCGATATGGCCGAGTTCGTGAAACAGGACGACGGCCGCCAAGATCGCGGCGACGCGAAACGACCAGAAAAACCCGCCAATCGCAATGAACGCGGCGATCGAGATCAGAAACCAGACGGCTTTCGAGCGCGCGCTGCCTCGCTGTTCCGCTTTCGCCGAACGCTGGCGGCGAAAACGGTCGATTTCCTCTTCGATAAGATCGGCGGGTGCCGGACGGGCTGACAACAAGTTCCGAGCTGATTGCTCGGGTTCGGGATTGCGTGGCGGGACGGCATCCTCCGCTTCCGGGAAACCGGCGGCGACGGCGGGCGCGGGTTTTAGCGTGTCGTCCGCCGAAACAGGCCAAGGGCGGTTCAGATATTTCATCGTCGCTCCGTTCGTCATGAGGGATTTAACCGCTTTGACCAGCAAAGTAAGCGGCCGATAACGGTAAACATCGTCCGCGACTCGGGCCACTTTTCCGGATTCGATCAGTTTTGTCAGGATTGCGCGGTTCTCGGCCTCGTGCCGCCGTGCCAGTTGGTCGGGCTCGAGCCGCGCGTTCGCTTCGATGCCTCCCGCCTCCATCCAGACGAGGTGCTCATGATAAGCGCCAGCGACATCGTTCTTCGTGGATATTTGGCCAATCACGCTATCGGGCATCAGCGATACATCGGAGCCTTCGAGCTTAAACGGGAGAGTCTGGTAACTGAGGCTCGCTTCGCCTTCTGCATAGTTGACGAAGTATATGATCGACGAGCGCGTCGTTCCGGCGGCTGTCGTCAGATGCACGATCGCGTAGGTCGCTGTTTCCGCCTGGAAGAAAAAAGCCAGATGGGTGCTGAGGTCCGCCCGCGCGTTCATTTCGTTGGACTCGATAACGCAGACCGGCGCGAATCCGAGTTCCGGCAGCTCGCAGCTCTCCCGCTGGATGCGCGCCACCAGTGTCGGCGACAACGATTCGAGCGGAACGACCTTGGACTGCTCCCACGTCAGCCGGAATCGATTGAAAATCGAAAAGGCCATCACCAGGCGCAACAGCTGAATCAGGAGTAAAACAAGAAGGACAATTCCGAGGGTATTCCAAAGCATACTGCCAAAGATTCTGCCGACGCCGGGAACGGGCGCAATGCAATTGCGTGGGGGCGGGAGGAAATTTGATTTTGCCTCTGGCGGAGGGGTTGCGGCGCGGGCGAATTCTTATCAATCTCCCATCGATGGTGGAATAGTAACGCCTTGAGTATGCACGATTACTATGTGAGAGAATTTATCGATATTGAACCATGAGTGTTTGGGTAATTCGGGAAAATGTAGTTTATCAGACGGGCGTCGATCTATGGTTGGAAAGAAACATGATACCGTCTGTTAAATGTGACGTTTGTGGCGAAGTTTGGATGATTTCGACGACGCACTGTCTCATTCCGGTCACGGAGAAGGTAAAGTGTGAGCTGGATAAGCTGAAGCCTCCCATGAATCGAGATGATATGTCGCGGATTCGAATGTTGTTCGGGAAGGAAGGAAACGACCTTTTCCCAGGCGCACGCGTAGGGGCTGCGAAGGTGAGGAAATTGCGCGGAAAGATCGCTGGTGAACTTGCTTGGTTCGAGAGCAGCGCGGTTATATCTGAAGAGGATTTTCAGCAACTTCGAGGAATGGTCGGCGACGATCTAAAAGGAGTTCGAGTTGTCGATCCAAAAGGCCGACCGGCACTGGTGGAGCTTGCGCAGGTGCCACTGAATTTGCGGCGGCTGTATTCCGAGACTCGTTGTGAGGCATGTGATCGTCGAGATATGCAAAGTATCGCTCAAGACGAATTGGATTCGATCTATGATCAGGCGGAATCAACCGCCTCGATGTTTTCTATTCCGGGTGACGTGGTGTGCGGAGATATTGTAAAAGATTCCATTGAAGAGCTCAGGCTTCGGAATTGTATGTTTACTGAATGGCGGACTACATGAAAAGAGTCAGAAACAGGTCAGGGTCAACGGGCGCGGAGGTCGTGCTTGTTGTCGTCCCATTTAAGGTTTCTTCGCGCCCCTCTTCAAGTGCCTTAAGTCGCTCGTCCAGAATTTCCCTGTGCCACTGAGGTGCCGGGACAAATTCCTCCTGATCGCGAAGATCCTCCGAGAGAACCTCGATGATCAGCAGATGGGGGCGTGGGCGCTCCGACGACGATGGGATTGAAAAGGAAGAGGACTCGGATTTGACGGACCCGCTTGTCTTCAATCACGGCAGTCTCACGGTTGGCTTCATCAACTTCGATGCCGGGCGTGGAAGGTGACGAGTCAGACAATTGGTGATTACTTTAGATTCACCCGATAAAACTTTCGAGGGCCATCCGCAGGCTCCTGCCATTCAAGATCGGCATCTGTTTGCACGCCCGATTCCACAGTTTCCCAGTTAATAAGGTCCTCGGAGGTCTGGATTTCGTATCGGGCTCCGGCACGTCCGAACACATTCAGAGTCACGGACCGGTCCTCCCGCAGACGGAGCGACGTATGGGGCTTGAGGGGATGGCTGTGAAACGCTTGGCCGACGCCGCCGACCACGACGAAGCGGTTCCCTCCGAAACCGGTGCCATGGAGCGTCAGAGCTGTCGAGACATACGGCTGCCGCCGCCACTTTTGGCCGTCGGTCGACGTGAATACGGTGCCGAGCGGGCTTCCCGCGGCAACGAAGCGACCGTGATGATATTCCACATCCCTGATTTCCTTGGCATTCCAAAAACTGGAATCGTCCAGGATCCATGTATCGGCATCTTCCGAGCTCGCGACTGCCGAAAACCGCCCTCCTGGGCCCGCCATCACAAATCGTCCGGCACCGTAGGTTATCGTTTGCCAACTCACGGTGAGAAACGTGGAGGGAACCCATGTGTGAGCGTCCTCACTGGTAACGACCGTTCCTCCCGATCCTACGGCGACGAGAATTCCCTTGCCGCCGACGATCGCCATGAGCGACTGCTCGGTACTGGATGGTCGAAGCTCCCATTGGACGGCGTCTTCGGAAACGAGGATCGTGCCGTCGTTTCCGACCGCGACGAATATTCCATTGTAAAAGCAAATCCCTGACAGATGGGCATCGGTTTTGGAGTTCTGCTCGCTCCATTCGATTCCGTCCGCCGATAAAAGAATAACCCCCTCTTGGCCGACTGCCACAAACCTTCCTTCGGCATAGACAAGATCGAACAGGTCGGTGGTCACACCGGAGGAGATGGCCTCCCAAGAATCGTCGCCGGACGCGCCCATCATCGAACCGGCACCACCGACAGCTACCCATCGTCCGTTTCCAAAGGCGGTCGCGAAAAGAGGAGGTGCCGCAGGGAAATCGAGCTGGGTCCACGTGATGAGATCCTCCGAAACGCCTATTTTTCCCTGAGCTCCCACCGCGACAAACAGTCCATAATCGTGCCGGATGCCGCCGATCCCCGCGTCGATTGCCGGCCCGCGCGGAGTCCAAGTCCGCCCATCGGTTGAAGAAAGTAACATGCTTCTCCAAGCAGACAGGAAGAGACCGCCTTCGAACTGCACCCGGCCGGAGGGAAGCTGCTGGGGGCCAGGGATAGTCTTCCAGGTGAGCCCGCCATCGTCCGAAGAGTAAACAATGCCATCGCTCGTGTTGCCAGCATAGATCAACCCGGTTGCGAGGTACCGGCCATTTCCATACGCGACCCCTCGTAGCATGGCCCCGCCGCCGGGTCCGACGGACGACCAGGTTCTTCCGTCCGGCGACCGGAGAATCCTTCCATCGAAGCCGACCGCGATGAATTCGGAGTGACCAAAAGTAACCGCCAGCAAGCGATCAGGAGACGACTGGCGCTCCCAGTGGATTCCGTCGGTGGAGGTGAGGATTCCATCGCCCACAGCGACGAAGGTGTTGTTGCCAAAAGCGCATCCGAAAAAGTTTCCCCCGGCGGGTCTCGACCAGTTGACTCCGTCGGTGGAGGTCTGGATACCGGTTCCGGCGGTGACGAATCGACCGTTTCCGAAGGAAATATCGCGATGATCGCCCTCGATGGCGTGCCAATTCCAGTTAAGTCCGTCCTCCGAGGTAACCACCGCATCGCGGCCCGCCGCTACAAATAATCCGTTGCCGGAGACGATATTATCAAGATTTTGCCCCTGCGGAGCGGGAGTGAGGCGAGACCAGGAGGCCAAAGGATCCGCGCACAAGGACGAGAGGGTAGTCGCTGCGACTAGCAGGGAAAGCAGGAACTTCATGGATTAACAGTTCCGCGGGACGGAAACAGGTCAAGCGTTAGTTTCTCTTTGTCCAATCGGGGAGGCTTTGTGGGCGAATAACCAGAGGAAAGCGAAAGGGGAACTAAACAAGCGGGCGAGATTTGCGTTTTGGGTTTTGGAAATTGAGGCCAACAAGGGGAGGCGAGGGTGCGGGATTTTTTGCTGAGGCAACGTGCGGAGAACGGGGAAGGGCATTTTTTGTAGCGGACCACGGAACGGTGTTGACTGATTTTTCGTGGAGATTTGCTGGCGCCCCTGCCGGGGGGCGGAGGGTTATTTATTGGTTTCCGGTGGTGTCGCTCGTTCCTCGCTCAACCACCGGCTACAAGCTGTGATCCCTGCCGGGATCGGGGGGGGGCAGGCTTCTTCGAGCGTCACGAGGGCGGGGGCGAAAGCTCTGCGTGGACGTGGCGCACTTCAAAGGCGTGGACTCGGCTGCTAGCTTTTGATTTTTGCCGAGGTCGATGTGGCGACGTGACGGAGGAGGTGTTTAAAGCGCGGGCGGGTTGGCGTCTTGTGGTTTGGTGGTGTTGACAGGGTTTTCCGTTACGTTACGGTTTATTCGTGGACAGGCAGACAATTTTGGAGGCGTTGAGCCATCTTGGGAGACTTGCCGGGGAAGCCGACGTTCGCCTGGAGATCTCGATTTACGGAGGTTCGGCCATGTTGCTTGCCTACAACAGTCGGGTGGGGACCAAGGACATCGACGCGATTCTGGTTCCGCGAGAGGAGGGCGAACGGCTCGCGGCGCAGGTGGCGCGTGAACTTGATTTGCCGTCGGACTGGTTAAACCGGGATGTCGCGCAGTTCGTTTCGCCGACGAAGGAGGCTAAACGGCGTCTGGTGGAGATCGAGGCCGAGACGGGGCTTATCGTTCATGTGCCGACGGCGAGGTATCTTTTGGCTATGAAAGCGCTGGCGTGCCGACGTCCGATTGGGGCGTATCAGGGCGATCTGGAGGATTTGAGGTTTCTGATCCGCAAGACGGAAATTCGGACGGTGGACGAGATTCAGGAGGCGGTGGACGCGTTTTATCCGGATGACGCGATTCCGCCGCTGGACCGGGTTTTGTTGGAATCTCTTTTGGAGGAGGCGCCGTGAATCCGAAATGGAAGCGACCGGAAACAGCGGCCGAAGTTGGCGCGAATGTGCAAAATGCGGAGGAATTCGGGCGGAACGTGCGGGATTGGCAACATGAGTTGCGGCATGTTCATAGCCGGGCGGCGTTTGCGCGGAGGGTGGCGAAGGCGCCGGTTTTGTTGCGCGAGCGGTTGAATGATTTCGGGCAATGCGACGCGTATTTGGCGGCGTATGTGGAGTGGCTTTGCGAAGGAGTCGATCTTGAGGCACCGGAATGGACGCGGGATCCGCGGCGGGTGGCGGATCGGGCCTGGTATGATTATCCGCCGCTTTGGATGCGCTCGCTGGTGGAGGCTCCGGGTTCTTTTCGGCGAAGACATGTTTTTACGCGGCCGGAGAATGTTTTGCGCCTGCGGCCGGGGCGGCCGAGAGTCGGGGAGGCCGAGAAGCGTCGGAAAAACGCGGAACGGCAAAAGCGCTATCGGGCGAGGGTGCAAGAGAAGCTGCGGCGTCTCGACGAATTGGATAGCTGATGCCGTGGCTCG
>CAZJCL010000053.1:0-13025 GCA_964544025.1 uncultured Opitutales bacterium
CGATCTCGCTCGTCACCAGCTGCGAATTCCGCGGATGCTCAAACGCCTCGTTCTCATACCCCACATACTCCCAGATCCGATAATGAAACGTCGTCCGCAAATCGCTGCTGCCGAAACGTTCTTCCCCCGCCACCGGAGTTCCCCAAAACGCCGGTGGAGGCGCGACGCCGTTGTTGTCGTTCGCGTAAAGCTCCATCCCCTGACCGATTTGCCGGAGATTCGAAACGCAGAGAGAAGCGCGCGCGCTTTCGCGAACGGAGCCGACGACCGGAATCAGAATCGCCGCCAAAATGCCGATGATGGCGATCACTGTCAGCAGTTCGATCAAGGTGAAACCACGGGAAAGCGGCGGCATATTCTTTGCCATGAGAGATTTTCGTTGTGCGGGCATAGGGACTCCTTGGATTGCAGGTGTAGTTAACGTTTTATTCTAAAAAGTGCCTCCTCAGCGCCCAAAGCAAGGCTTCCGAACCCAAACGAGTCGAAAACTGTGTACTGCCCGGGGGAGGTCAAAAACCCCCAATCCCCGCAGTCTAAAGCGCTTCGCCCGCGAAAAACCGGCTGTTTCCAAAGCAAACGCGAAACGCGCCGCGAGACCGCCGTCCGGCCGAGAGGAGGCGTCACCATACACCGGGAAATCCATGATTCAACCCGCCCCTCCCGGTTTCCTCCCCGCCGGAACTGCTATTTGCCCGAACTTTTTTTCCCACGATGGGATTGCTTATCCTTTCGCATTCGGTTTCCTTTCCCGAAGATCATGCGAATTCGTAATTGGGACTTTTTCATCTTCATCCTGGGTTACCACATCCTGCTGGTGGCTCTCATCCCGTCGTTCATCGGCCACTTCTCGTGGGCCGCTGTCGCGCTTTTCCTGGTGACTTTCATCATCGGCGGGTTGTCCATCACGGCTGGATATCACCGGCTTTTCGCCCACCGGTCCTACACTGCTCATCCCGTTTACGAATGGGCGGTCCTGATCGGTTCCATGATGGCGTTCCAATGGACCGCGCTGAGCTGGGCGCACGATCACCGCATCCACCACAAACACGTCGACACCGATAAGGATCCGTACTCGATCAAGAAAGGCTTCTGGTACGCGCACATTCTCTGGATGCTCGACTACAAGCGCGAATTCGAGGAACGCCGGGTGACCGACCTGATGAAAAACCCGCGCGTGATGTTCCAGCACAACTATTACCTCCCCCTCGCGATCGTGACCAACGCCGCCGTCTTCGGAATCGGCTGCCTTTTCATGCACCCGATCGCCGCCCTTTTCGCCGGAGTCGTCGCCCGCATCTTCGCCCTCCACCACTGCACCTGGTTCATCAATTCCCTCGCCCACACCATCGGCTCGAAAACCTACGCCAAGGAACTCAGCGCGGTCGACAACGCCATTCTCGCCTTCCTCACCTTCGGCGAAGGCTACCACAACTACCACCACGCGTTCGAAGCCGATTACCGCAACGGCATCCGCTGGTATCATTTCGATCCGACCAAATGGCTCGTCTGGACCGCCTCGAAATTCGGCATCGTCAAAAACCTGAAACGGTTCGACAAAATCCGGCTCCAAAAGGCGCTCGTCATGAAGGACAAAAAACTTCTCCTGGAGCGTCTCGCCGAAGAGGTCGACGAAATGGCCTTGGACGTTCGTCACCGTTTGGAAGATCTCGCCGGCAAGTTCGAGAGCCACGCCTCCGCCATCACCCGCAAATACGCGGAGCTGAAAAACGCCTCCGCCGAAAAGCGCGCGCAAATCCAAGCGGAAATCCGGCAACTCCGTTCCGAGTTGCAATCCCTCTGGAAAGAGTGGGTCCACCTCACCGAACAGGCCGCCCGTCAATACCAGCTGGCGCACTGATTCATCGCGCGTAAAACGAATTTTCCGGAAAGGCCGCGGCTTGCAAAAGCGCGGCCTTTTCCGTGCCCGCCTCCCGCGCGGCCCACGCCAGCGACTAGGCTCCACCCCCAATCATCCCGGTCCGGATGCCCCCGCCGTGTAACGAATTCCCCCACCGGTTGTTCCGGTTCCACCGGGTTTCAACCAAAGTCAACGACGTCCATAATGGAAAGCGGCCTAACAATTAAACATTCAGCGATTCCCGACCATGAGAAGATCATTAGAAGTTGAACACGCTCGCTCTCCAAACATCCGTCTCCGCCTTTCCGAAATCATCTTTTTCTGCGGAGCCGCGATCAACGACATCAAATCCCGCGACAGCGATCGCGGAACCGTCCACCGCTTCGACGTCTCGCTTCCTTGCCCGGAAGATTTGGACCGGGTGAAGGGAAAACTCCGCGAAGCCGGTTTCCCCGCCCGCGAGGTCTGAATTCACGCCTCATCTTCGTGCGGCGGAATATCCTTCCGGTTCACCGGAAGCTCCTGCGGAAGAAAATAAAAATACGCCATCAGCCACCAGCTCCGCGACACCCGGTACAAGCTGATCGGCACGATAAACGCGCCAATAATAGCCACGACGATCGTGACCCAGCTCGGGATCTCCGTCATCAACGCCATGACCAAAATCGGCGGCATCAAAATGAACGCCGTCAAAATGTAATTCAGCGTCATCGATCCGAGGAAAAATCCCTCCCCCCGCTCGAAATCCATTCCGCATTGCGAGCACGACCGGTTCAACGCCAATCCCCGGTCGGCGAACAACGTCTTCCCGCCGCAATTCGGGCACCGGTTACAAATTCCCCGCCGGAAAATTATCCGCGGCGAAACCTCAAACTCCGACGGCTTCTGCTCCATTTGCACAAATGAAAAAAGGGCAGGCAATGGCGCCTGCCCTCGTTAAAGAATTCTAACTTGCCGGAATACTCAAGCGCCGACCTGAAAGCGCGAGAAACGGCGAATGACAATGTTCTCGCCCAGCTTCGAAACCTTCTCGTTCAGAAGATCGCGAATCGTCTGATCCGGATTCTTCACGAACGGCTGCTCGATCAGGCAAATACCGGAATAATATTTATCCAGTTTGCCTTCCACGATCTTCTCGACCGCGTGCGCCGGTTTTCCAGCCACTTGGGAAACAGCGATTTCGCGCTCCTTCTCCACGTCCTCGGCCGGAACTTCCTCGCGATTCACGTAAAGCGGCATCGCGGCGGCCACCTGCAAGCAAATGTCGCGGGCGAGCGTCTTGAAATCGTCCGTCTTGGCCACGAAATCGGTTTCGCAATTCAGCTCGAGAAGAACGCCGACCTTGCCGCCCAAATGAATGTAGGCTTCGATAATCCCCTCGGAAGTCGCGCGACCCGCTTTCTTGGCGGCCGTCGCGACACCCTTCTTGCGCAACAAAGTTTCCGCTTTCTCGATGTCGCCTTCGGATTCAGCCAGAGCTTTCTTACATTCCATCAAACCGGCACCCGTCTTCTGACGGAGCTCGTTGACGAGTTTGGCGCTAATTACAGTGCTCATGATAAATGTCTCGGTTGAAGGAGATTACTCCTTGGTTTCTTCCGCGGGATTCGCGGCTTCGTTCGCTTCCTCGGCCGGAGCCTGTTCCGCCTCGGCGGGAGCGGCGGCTTCTTCCGGAGCAGGCGTTTCCGCGCTCTCCGCGGGAACTTCCGGCGCCGCCTCGGCAGGCTGCTCCACGGCCGGAGCCTGCTCGGTGATGGTTACACCTTCCGCGGCTTCTTCGCTTTGCTCAGCCGCGATTTCGGCCCGGGCCGCCGCCGGCATATTCTTGGCCGCCCGGCGCGATTCGCGCTGCGCGAGTCCATTCTGCATCGCCTCGGTAATCGTCTCGATGATGATGCGAAGCGACTTCGCCGCGTCGTCGTTACCCGGAATCGGGTGGGAAACAAGGCTCGGGTCGGAATTGGTATCGACCAGCGCGATCACCGGGATGTTCAGCTTCTTCGCTTCGGCCACCGCGATCGCCTCGTGCTTGATGTCGATGACGAACAGCGCCGACGGCAGTTTGCCCATCTCCTGCAAACCTTCGAAATTCCGGTGCATCCGGGACATTTCGCGCTTGATCGCCGCCCCTTCCTTACCCGGAAGCTTCGCCAGCGAACCGTCCGTTTCCATCGCCTGATACCGCTTGTATTTGGCGATGCTCCGCTTGATCGTTTCGAAATTGGTCAGCGTCCCGCCGAGCCAGCGGCTCGCGCAATACGGCATCTGCACCGAATTGGCGGATTCGCGGATCATTTCCTGCGCCGGGCGCTTCGTGCCGACCATCAGGATGATCTTGTCGTTTGCGATCAAATCCTCGACCACATCGCAAGCCTCTTTGAGCCGGTTGTAGCTCTTTTCGAGGTCGATGATCGAGACGCCGTGGCGGTGATCGTAGACGAATTCTTTGGACTTCGGATTCCAACGTTTGCGCTGGTGCCCGAAATGGACTCCTGCGTCGAGCAGGTCACGTACGGTGATATTCATAGCGTTCTTTCAGAATTAATCATTCCAGGAATAGTGAGTTCCTTCGAAGTTAACTCTATGATGGATGCTTTGTTATTTGATTTTTTGTTTTCTCCGGACCACCCGGAAAAAGGAAGATAAGACACTCCCCCAGCGCCTAATGCAAGCCGCATTTGCGCTTTTTCGGCAACCGGAATAAAAGGAGCCCCTTCCACGCTCCCCGCGTCGCCCGAACTCAGCCGACACTGGCCGCCCGCTTCGCCCGGCGGCGCGACATCAGAATCACCGCGCCCAAAGCGCCCGCTCCCATCAAAACCGCGGTCGTTCCCGGTTCCGGAATCGCGCTGACGGTGAAGTTGTCCTGACTGATTTCGCCCATCCCGTTGTACTGCATGAACCCAACATACTGGCCCACGTCCCGCTGAAAACTCCCCGCCAGCGAATAGCGGCCCTCCATCGAAAACTCATAAATCGCGGTCGTATCTTCAACGGAAACAATCTCCACCCGCAGCGTCGACCAGTCCACTTCGGAGTTCGTGGCAAAAGCTTGGGTATCATTTTCCTCCCCGCCAAGTTGGAACCGGGTAAGAGAGTCCCCGACAGGCTGATCCTGAAGCGTCATCCGGATTTCCAGCCCGCCGCCCGCAAAGGCGTCGTTCAAATACAACCCGGCCGACAATCCAAAATTCGCTTCGTTGGCGCTGAACCGGAAATCGATCTGCGCGTAATCCCCGATGTTCGACAAGGTCGCACCGCTATACATGAAGGCCGTCGTGCCCTCCGGCACCAACATGCGCATCTCACCGTCCACGATGTTCCACGCACTTTCACCGCTGGACTGCCAAATATCGACCCTCTCGTAAAACTCCCGTTGATTCGCCGAGAAATCATCGCTGAAAACAAGATCAGCCTTCAATGTTCCCGGTAAAACAGCAGCAAAGGTTCCGAATGCAAACAGTGCGGTAGATGGTATTTTCATAATAGTGTAAGGACCAAGTTAGATAGGATGCGCGTAGCTTTTTTATCTCATCAATAACTCGTCAAGAAAAAATCCATACAGAATGTCCACCAGTAAAACCCCGGGCGATCAAACACCCGCCCAATTTCCCCCCACCTGCATTCCGCCCTCGACACACCGGAGACGTCTCCGCCCAAAAGATTTGCCTACGCGGAACGGAACCGCCAACTTCTCCCGCAGTGCAATCGAAACCACAACTTCTAGCTTGGATCACCTGCGATGGCGTCCACATTGACCCGGGCTCCGGGAAACACACGCTTCTCGGCGTTTTCTCCAATATCAAGGCGCGCCGGTTTCCCGTGGTCCACCCGCGCATGATGTGGTTCATCACCCTCACCGATCTCCAAGTCGGCAAACACGTCATTCGCATCCTTTTCGGTCTCAACCTCGACACTCCCAAAGAGGTCGTCCGCCGCGAATTCGAAGCCCAAAGCCCCCTCCAGCGCGTCAACCTCATCAACGAAATCCGCAACCTCGCCTTCGAAAAACCGGGCGACTACAGCATCACCATCGAAGTCGACGACGAACCGATCCTCGTTACCAGCCTCCCCGTTTCCGAATAATTTTATGAATACGTCGCTCCAGGAACGCGAATCCTCTCCCGTGAACGCCGCCGCCTCGCCCGTTTTGGTCGTCGGCTCCATCGCCTTCGACAACATCAACACGCCGACCGATCGCGCCGAAATGCTCCTCGGCGGTTCCGCGTCCTACGCCGCCATCGCCGCCAGCTATTTCGCTCCCACCCGGCTCGTCGGCGTCGTCGGACACGATTTCACCGACGATTACGTCAACCGTTTCGCCAACCGCGGCATCGATCTCGAAGGTCTCCAGCGCAACGATTCCGGCAAAACGTTTTTCTGGGACGGACGCTACGAAAACGATTTCGGAACCTGCACCACCCTCGAAATCGAGCTCAACGTGTTCGCCGATTTCCACCCGCATTTGCCCGACGCCTACCGCAAATCCCCCTACGTCGTCCTCGGCAACATCCAGCCCAGCCTCCAAATCCACGTGCTCGACCAACTCGGAAAAGGCGCGTTCGTGGCCGCCGACACCCGCGATCTCTGGATCGAAACCGCCCGCTCCGAGCTGCTGAAACTTCTCCCGCGCCTCGACATGCTCCTCATCAACGACAGCGAAGCGCGCATCCTCAGCGACGAATCCAACCTCATCCGGGCCGGCGCGGAAATCCTCAAAATGGGTCCCCGCATGGTTCTCATTAAAAAAGGCGAACACGGCTCGCTCCTCTTCCATCCCGACGGCCTCTTCGCGTTCCCCGCCTACCCGGTCGCCGATCTCCGCGACACCACCGGCGCCGGCGATTCCTATCTCGGCGCCCTAATCGCCCATCTCGCCTCGGAAAACCGCCACGATCTCTCCGCGCTCAAACACGGCATCGCTTACGCCACCGCCACCGCGAGCCTCACCGTCGAAGCCTTCGGATCGCGCAAACTCGAAATCGCCGGTCGCGAAACCATCGACCAACGCTACCACGAGCTCCTCGAAATCTCCCGAGTCTGAGTTTCGCGCAGCCAAAGAAAAGCGGTAATTCTGAGGGCGTCATTCCTTCCCAAAGCAATGGAAAAACCGCCCTCACTCTCACACCCGCCACACACCCGCCAACGGGAGTTTGACCTATATTCATCCACCTGAAATCCTTCCGCCATGACTGAGCAAGAAATCGAGCACCAGGTCACCGCCATCGCCCAGCGCGCCCGCGCCGCCTCCCTCCAACTCGCCCGCCTGCCGGCGAAACAGAAAGACGAAGCGCTCGCTCGCATCGCCGCCCTCCTCGAAGAATCCGCGGAAAAAATCGTCGCCGAAAACCGCAAAGATATCGACGCGGGAAACCAGGCCGGACTCACCGAAGCGATGCTCGACCGCCTCCTACTCACTCCGGAACGCATCGCCGGCATCGCCCGGGGAGTTCGCGAAGTCGCCGCCCTCACCGATCCCGTCGGCGAGGAAATGGAAACAATCGAGCGCCCCAACGGCCTTCAAATCCGCAAAATCCGCGTCCCGATCGGCGTCATCGGCATCATCTACGAAAGCCGTCCCAACGTCACCATCGACTGCGCCGTCCTTTGCCTCAAATCCGGAAACGCCAGCATCCTTCGCGGCGGCAAGGAAGCGTTTCACACCAACACCGCTCTCGCCGCCGTCATCGCCGAAGCTCTCCCCCAAGCCGGCCTTCCCGCCGACGCCGTCCAACTCATTCCGACCACCGACCGCAGCGCGTTGAATTCCCTCCTGAAACTGGATTCCTACATCCAGTGCATCATTCCGCGCGGCGGCGAAGGCTTGATCCGGTTTGTCGCGGAAAATTCGCTGATTCCCGTGATCAAACATTACAAGGGAGTCTGCCACGTCTACATCGACCGCCACGCCGATCCCGCCATGGCCGAACGCATCGCCATCAACGCGAAATGCCAGCGCCCCGGAGTCTGCAACGCGGCAGAAAAAATGCTGATCCACGCCGACGTCGCGCCGACGCTCCTGCCCCGCCTGGCCAAAGCCCTCGTCCAAAACGGCGTCGAAATCCGGCTCGACGAAAACGCGATCCCGTTTCTCCACGGCGAACGTGAGATTCCCTGGACCGCCGCGTCCGAATCCGACTGGACCGAAGAATACCTTTCCCTCACGTTGGCCATCAAAATCGTGCCGTCGCTCGACGCCGCCATCGACCACATCAATTCCCACGGCAGCGGCCACAGCGATTGCATCGTCACCGCCGACGAAAAAACCGCCCAAACCTTCCTCACCGGAGTCGATTCCGCCGCCGTTTACTGGAACGCGAGCACCCGTTTCACCGACGGTTACGAATTCGGCATGGGCGCCGAAATCGGAATCTCCACCGATAAACTGCACGCGCGCGGCCCGATGGGATTGAAGGAATTGTGCAGCTACAAATTCGTGGTCGTCGGAACCGGACAAGTTCGCTAATCGATGCCGAAAATCCGGCCCAGACCCCGACTTCCCGCGCCGAATCTCTCATGCTGACCACCGGCCTTGTATCCATCACTTTCCGGAAATTGACCTCCCCGGAGATCATCCATCTTGTCCGCAAAAGCGGTCTCAAAAGCATCGAATGGGGCGGCGATATCCACGTGCCGCACGGAAACATTTCCGCCGCCGAAGAAGTGGGAAAACGAACCGACGACGCCGGCCTCTCCGTTTCCGCCTACGGATCGTACTACCGCGTCGGCCAAACCGAGCGGGAACAAGATTCGTTCGAGGAAATCCTCGAAACCGCCGTCGCTTTAAAAGCGCCAACAATCCGCGTCTGGGCCGGAACCGCCGGATCCGCCAAAACTCCCGCCCCCGCCCGCGCCAAAATCGTCCGCGAATCCCGCCGCATCGCCAAACTCGCCGCCGAAGCAAACATCGCGATCTCCTTCGAATACCACGCCAACACCCTCACCGACACCAACGAATCCGCCGCGAAACTCCTCGAGGAAATCGCCCACCCAAACATATTCACTTTCTGGCAACCGCGACTCGACGGAACCCCGGAAGAAAAACTCACGGGCCTCGAACTCATTCTCCCGAAGCTAACCAACGTCCACGCCTACCACTGGACGAAAAAAGGCGCCGACATTCTCCGCAAACCGCTTTCCGCCGGAAAATCCGAATGGCACCGCTACCTCGACACGATCCGCAAAACCGGCCGCGATCACCAAATTCTCCTCGAATTCGTCCGCAACGACGATCCCGAAGCCTTCCTCGCCGACGCCCGCACCCTCCAGGAATGGATCGACGAAGCGAACGCGGAATAGCGCGACTCTCCGAAATCCCCGCGCTTCCCCTCAATCAAAAACCACCGTTTTCCGCCCGTAAATCAGTATCCGGTTTTCCAGGTGCCAGCTCACCGCCTGCGACAAAACCATCTTCTCCAAATCCCGCCCCTTCCGCACCAGATCGCTCACATTATGCCGGTGCGTCACCCGGACCACGTCCTGTTGGATAATCGGTCCGTCGTCCAAAACCGCCGTCGCGTAATGCGCCGTCGCCCCGATCAATTTCACCCCGCGGGCGTGCGCCTGATGATACGGTTTCCCGCCCGCGAACGCTGGCAAAAACGAGTGGTGAATATTGATCACCGGGCAACCGATTTCCTCCAGCATCGCCCCCGAAAGCACCTGCATGTAGCGCGCCATCACCACCAGCTCCACCGCGTGCTCCCGAAAAATTTCCAGCTGCCGTTTCTCCGCCTCCCGCTTCCGCTCCGGATCAACCGGAACGTAATAAAACGGCAACCCATACGACTCCGTTTCCGGGCGCAACGTCTCGTGATTCGAAACAATACACGCGATCTCGCCCCGCAAATCCCCCGCCTTCCAGCGCAAAATCAGGTCGTGAAAACAATGGTCGAATTTCGAAACCATCACCGCGAACTTCGGCCGCCGCGATTGAAACCCCATCCGCGCCGCCATCCCAAGCGAGCGCGCGTAATCCTCAAACGCGCTCGCCTCTTCCGCGAACCGATGCGTCCCATTGGCCCATTCGACCCGTTGGAAAAAAATCCCCTCCTCCTGGTCGCGATGCTGGTCGGCGTGCAAAATGTTTCCGCCGCGCTCGAAAATCCAGCCGGAAATCCGCGCCACGATTCCCGGCTGGTCCGGCCCCGATAACAGCGCCACCAGCGTTTCCGGCGAAGAACTCATACCAACGTCACCGGATTGTTCAGCGTCGAATAATAATCCTGCACCGAGCGCACCTGCACCCCCTTCTCCCGCAACGCCTTGATCCCGCCCAACGCCGCATCCGAGGCCGTAATGGAGGTCATGATACAAACATTGTGCGCCACCGCCACCGTCCGGATTTTGTTCTCGTCCCGCAACGGAATCATCCCCGACGGCGTGTTGATGATCATCTGAATGTTTCCATTCTTGATCATGTCCACGACGTTCGGACGGCCTTCATCCAACTTGAACAAGCGATGCACCGGAATCCCGTTCTTCGCCAGCACATCCGCCGTTCCGCTGGTCGAGTAAATCGAGAAACCAATCTCCACCAACTGCCGCGCCAAATCCACCGCCCGCGCCTTGTCCTTGTCCTTCACACTCAGGAAAATATTCCCGGCCAACGGCAACGCCGGTTTCGCCGCCATCTGCGTCTTCGCAAACGCGATCCCAAGATCCTCGTCCATTCCCATCACCTCGCCCGTGCTCCGCATTTCCGGCCCGAGAGCAACCGACGCCCCCGCGAACCGCGCGAACGGAAACACCGCCTCCTTCACGCACCAATGCTTCGGCACCACTTCCTCGGTGTATCCGAGATCTTTCAACTTCGACCCCGCCATCACCCGCGCCGCCAATTTCGCCAACGGCACGCCAATCGCCTTGCTCACAAACGGAACCGTTCGCGACGCCCGCGGATTCACTTCGAGAATGTAAAGCTCGTCGTCCTTGATCGCGAACTGGATGTTCATCAAGCCGATCACTTTCAATTCCCGCGCCAACTCCACCGTCGCCTTCCGCACCTGGTCGAGCATCGGCTCGCCCAACGTATGCGGCGGCATCACCATCGCCGCGTCTCCGCTGTGAACTCCGGCGAATTCGATGTGTTCCAGCATCCCGCCGACCACCGTCGTTTCGCCATCCGAGATGCAATCCACATCCAGCTCGATCGCGTCTTCCAAAAACTTGTCGATCAACACCGGCTTGTCCGGCGACGCGTCGAAAGCCTGCCGCACCACCGCCTTCAATTCCTCCATCCGGTAAACCGTGAACATCCCGCGCCCGCCCAACACGAACGACGGCCGCAACAGCACCGGAAAACCGATCTTCTCGGCGATCGCGTAAGCTTCCTCCTCGGTCATCGCCGTTCCGTTCGCCGGCTGCTTCAAATCGATTTTCTCCAAAACCGCCGAAAACAACTTCCGGTCCTCCGACGCGTCGATGCTCTCCGGCGAAGTCCCGATAATGTTCACGCCTTGCGCCTTCAAATCCGCCGCCAAATTCAGCGGAGTCTGACCGCCGAACTGCACAATCGCCCCCTGGCAATTCTCCTGCCGGTAAATTTCCAACACATTCTCCAGCGTCAACGGCTCGAAATAAAGCCGGTCCGAAGTGTCGTAATCCGTCGAAACCGTTTCCGGATTCGAGTTCACCATCACCGTCTCGAATCCCGCGGCACGCAACGCAAACGACGCGTGCACGCAGCAGTAATCGAACTCGATTCCCTGCCCGATCCGGTTCGGTCCGCCGCCGAGAATCATGATCTTTTTCCGGTCCGACGGCGTAATCTCGTTCTCCATTCCGAAGCTGGAATAAAAATACGGAGTAAACGCTTCGAACTCCGCCGCGCACGTATCCACCAAACGGAACGTCGTCTTAATGTCCCAGCCTTCCCGCTTCTGCCGCACCAGTTCCGGCTCCGACTTCAATATGTGCGCCAGTTGTAAATCGCTGAACCCGAAACGCTTCGCCCGCCGCATTTCCAACATCGAAATATCGTCGAGCGTCCGCGTCTTCAACTGCTCCTCCATCTCGAAAATCTCGTGCAACTGGTGCAAGAACCAGACGTCGATCTTCGTCAACTCGTGAACCTGCTCGATAGAATAACCGGCCTTGAAAGCGTAACGGATATAATAAACCCGCTCCGCGTTCGGACGCAGCAAACGGGCATTGATCGTCCCCGTGTCCGGCAACTCTTCGTCGCCGTATTTCCCGCCGCCGCCAAATCCGCGCGATCCAGTTTCCAGCGAACGCAGCGCTTTCTGGAACGAATCCTTGAAAGTCCGCCCAATCGCCATCGCCTCCCCGACGCTCTTCATCGAAGAGGTCAAAGTCGTATCCGTCCCACCAAATTTCTCGAAAGTGAAACGCGGAATCTTCGTCACCACGTAATCGATCGTCGGCTCGAAACTCGCCGGCGTCTCCCTCGTAATATCGTTCTGGATCTCGTCCAACGAATACCCGACCGCCAACTTCGCCGCGATCTTCGCGATCGGAAAACCGGTCGCCTTCGAAGCCAGCGCCGAACTCCGCGACACCCGCGGATTCATCTCGATCACCACCATCCGCCCCGTCGCCGGATCCACCGCGAATTGAATATTGCTCCCCCCGGTCTCCACCCCGATTTCGCGAATTACCGCGAACGAGGCATCCCGCATCAGCTGATACTCCTTGTCCGTCAACGTCATCGCGGGAGCCACCGTAATCGAGTCTCCGGTGTGAACTCCCATCGGATCGAAATTCTCGATCGAGCAAATCACGACGCACTGATCCTTATGATCGCGCATCACCTCCATCTCGAACTCCTTCCATCCGAGCAGACACTCCTCGATCAACACCTCGTGCACCGGAGAAAGATCCAACCCGTGCGCCACAATCTGCTCAAACTCCTCCACATTGTAAGCGATCCCGCCGCCCGCTCCGCCCATCGTGAAACTCGGACGAATAATCAACGGAAAATCGCCAATCTCCGTCGCCGCTTCCTTCGCCTCGGCCATACTGTTCACCGTCGCCGAACGCGCCACATCGAGGCCGATCTTCTTCATCGCCTCCTTAAACAGCTCGCGGTCCTCCCCCTTGTTGATCGCCTCGGTCTTCGCGCCGATCATCTCGACACCGTATTTCTCCAGAATCCCCGCCGCCGCCAACTCCAGCGAAAGGTTCAACGCCGTCTGTCCGCCCAGCG
>CAZJCL010000054.1:0-5062 GCA_964544025.1 uncultured Opitutales bacterium
GTTGTTTGATCCTCAAGACGGACAACGACACGATAGAAACCTTGCGGAACGATCGCTTCGACATCGGTATAGGACGATTGCGATCCCTCAGCGACGACCGTCGCAATATCCTCCCAACTGTCCGGAGCGGAAAGGTTGAAAGTCCACTGGACGCGATAAACGAGGCCGGGAACAGAGGGCCAGGCGACCACGATCCGGCCTTCGCTGTCGCGCACCGTTTCGGTGACGGCAAAGCGTTGATCGGGATCGCGCGGATCGGTCCGGGTCACAAACGCCTCCCAGTTGGGACGGCCGTCTCCGTTGTCATCCGCGTCCGGATCTTCGATGCCCGTGAGCTTGAGCCAAGCGGTATCGACGGCTCCAGTTGTCGGATTCTGGCGGGAGATCAGAGGCGCATGAACCGCAGAGCGCAGAGGACTGTGAGCGGTGGATGCGGTTACATCGTGAACCGCGGAAACGTCCGGACGATGAATCCGCGATTCGGCCGGATCATGTGTTTCGGAGCGCACCGGATCGTGGAAGACGGAGCGATCCGGATCGTGCGCCTCCGACCGCTTGGGATCGTGGAGAACCGACCAACCCGGCTCATGACCACCGGAAACCGAGACATCATGGGACATCGACCGGACCGGAGCATGAACGGCGGAGTTCAACGCATCGTGCTGATGGGAAACCGTTGGACGATGAACGATTGAACGCGCGGGATCGTGCTGTTGAGACGTGACTACATTATGGCTGGCCGAGGTTCGCGAATCGTGCAGAAGCGAACGAACGGAGTCGTGACTCGCGGATTCTTCGGCGAAGTGAATCGCCGAACGAGCCGGTTGGTGCTGCTCCGAGCGAAGGTAGGAGTGGATATCCGATCGAAGCGGTTGGTGCGCGTTGCTTTCGGTTGCCAAATGAATTGCCGAAATCGAAACCGTATGCGGTTCGACTTCGCGCGACGCGACGGGATCGTGGGCGTCCGACCGGATCACAGAGTGAACCAGCGAGCGTTCCGGAACATGCAGCCGCGACTCGGTCGGACTGTGGATACGGGAAACGGCGGCGTCGTGGATAGTCGATTTTTCGGTTTCGTGAATCTCCGAAGCTCTTGGATCGTGAACGACCGACCGAACCGGATCGTGAAGTCTGGACCGCTCCGGGCGATGGAGGTAGGAGAGCTTCGGATCGTGGATCTCCGAACGCTCGGCGGTATGAAGCTCGCTTCGCTCGTTATTATGAACGATGTCGCCAATCGCCTCTTCGTCGGATACGCCGCCGCCGACGGTTTCGGAGCGAACCGGGTTGTGGCCGATGGATGAAAGCGCCGGCCGGTGCTGTGCCGAATTCCCGACATCGTGATGCGCGGATCTCAACGGAGAATGAACCGCCGAGAGAACCGGCCGATGCTGATCGGACAAATCGGCCACGTGAATCGACGATACCCCAACGAAATGCTGCTGCGACGTCTTCACATCGTGAATGCGCGATTGAACAGGGCTGTGAACGACAGACGTCAACGGACGGTGCAGCGCGGATCGTTTCGGATCGTGAATCCGCGATTCGGCCGGTTCGTGAACCACCGAATTCTCCGGATTGTGGCTGTCGGAGAGGAAGACATTATGCCCGTGCGAGCGAACCGGATCGTGGTGAACCGATCGCTCGGCGGAGTGGACGACGGAACGGGCCGGATCGTGCTGCGCCGACAGGTCGGAATGATGAACCGCGGATTTCGTAACGGAATGAACGACGGAGCGCGACGGTTCATGATGTTCCGAAAGCTTTTGTTCATGCACGTTGGAAACTTCCGGCAAGTGCTGCACCGAGAGACTCGGCCGGTGGTATTGCGATTCGCGGACGGTATGGACGGCACTGCGAGCCGGATCGTGCTGGAGCGAAACCTCCGGTTTGTGGATGATCGAGCGGTCCGCGCTGTGGATTTCCGATTCTTTCGGATCGTGTTGCCCGGAAGTTCTGACGTCGTGAATGTCCGATTTGCGCGGATCGTGGTTGTCCGATTTATCCGAATGGTGAACTTCAGAAACGGCCGGATCGTGCCCTTCCGATTGCGCGGGATCGTGTTGAGCCGAGCGTTCCGGCAGGTGAATTTCCGACCGGACGGGATCGTGCTGCTGCGACTTTTCCACCTCGTGCTGTTGCGAAACCGCTACGTCGTGTCCGCTGTCGGACCAGTCCGGGCGATGCTCCAGCGAGAGGTCTGGAGCGTGCGCTTCCGACCGGAGAGGAGAATGATGAACTGATCGGAAACCGTCATGAATCACGGAAAGCTTGTCTTCGTGAACATTGGAAACAACCGGGTCGTGCTGCTCCGAGCGATCCGGATCGTGCGAAGCCGAGAGACGCGGATTGTGGATTTCCGACTTGCGCGGATCGTGCTGATCGGAGCGATCCGTGCTGTGAACTTCCGAAAGCCGCGGATCGTGCGCTTCCGAAATCTCCGGAAGGTGCCCCTGGGAAAGAAACGGACGATGATAGGAGCGCAGCGGATCGTGGACCACGCTTTCCCGCGGATCGTGGATCACGGAGGTTTCGGGCCGATGATTTTCCGAACGCCGGGGCGAATGAATATCGCTGGTCAACGGCTCGTGGCTCTCCGACTTTTCCGGATGGTGTTTCGAAAATGCCGGGTCGTGCGCGTCCGATGTCGTCGGGTCGTGTTGTGCCGACTTAATCGGTTCGTGGATTTCTGAACGCTGCGGATCGTGCTGGCCGGAACGGGCGGGTTGATGGATTACCGAAAGATCGGCCGCGTGCTGCTGCGAACGGTCGGGATCGTGATGATCCGACCGAACCGGATCGTGAATGATCGAGGAATTGGGATCGTGGAATTCCGAGCGCTTCGGATCGTGAAATTCGGATCGCTTCGGGTCGTGAATCACCGATTTTTCCGGATGGTGCTGCTCGGAAACCTCCGGCTTGTGCGCGTTTGAATGAACCGGATGATGCTGCTCCGAAACGACCGCGTCGTGCTGCATCGAAGTGCGCACGTCGTGGTAGTGCGACAGTTTCGGATTGTGCTGCGCGGAGAGTTCCGGGCGGTGACCGGCTTCCGAGAGATCGGGAGCGTGTTGATTCGAGAGTTGCGGATTATGCTGATCCGATTTCTCCGGGCGATGGCCTCCCGAAAAAAGGACATCGTGCGTGTCGCTGTATTGCGGATCGTGGTGCTGCGAGCGCAAAACCGAATGAATCTCCGACCGCTTGGGATCGTGATTCTGCGAAAGCTTTGGCTCGTGATGAACCGATTTGCGCGGATCGTGCTGACCGGACAGATCGGGATCGTGATGTTCCGAGTTAAATGGCGAATGACTTACGGAAAGCGCGGGCCGGTGATGCTCCGATCGTTTCGGATCGTGCATTTCGGACCGGGCCGGATCGTGTTCTTCGGAACGAACGGGATCATGCTGCCCGGAACGACGGGGATCGTGAAAAATGGAAATCACGCTGTCGTGAAGCGCGGACGTCTCTTTTTGGTGAACCTCCGAGCGTGCGGGGTCATGCTGAGCCGACAGATTCGGGCTGTGTTGGTTGGAGCGCAGAGGCGAATGGACATCCGAGCGAACGGGATCGTGCTGGGCTGACAAGTCAGCGGAATGAGCCACAGACGTCGCCGGATCGTGATGCTCCGAGAGATTCGGATTATGCTGGTCCGAGCGGAGCGGATCATGAATATCGGACGTCAGCGGATCGTGTTGCTGCGAGCGTTCCGGACGATGGACTCCGCTCACGGCGGGATCGTGGTGTTGCGAGCGGTCGGGATCGTGCCCGCTGGAATGATAAGGCGCATGGACCCTCGAGGTGCGCGAATCGTGCGCCCCGGACAATTCAGGTTTATGATTCGCCGATAATTTTGGATCGTGCGGCGGCTCCTCTTTACTGACCCGCGGATCGTGAACGGTGCTGAGCAAAGAATCGTGACCGTCGCTGCGATCGGGATCGTGGACGGGACTTAAAGCCGGATCGTGAATCCTCGATTCCCGCGGGTCGTGGTGCTCCGACAGGCCGACGCGATGAACGCTGGACCGCAGCGCCGAATGCACATTTGGGAGATCCGGAAGCAGAGCAACGCGAAACCCGAGGTTCGGCTCCTCCAGGGTGGGACGTGCGATATTGGAAGCGGAATCCGAGCGCAGGGCCGCCGTGCCGCTATTCCAACTGCCGCCCCGCACGCCCCGAACCGCACCGCCCGCCGTGGCGGCCGAGAAATCATTCCATTCCGCAACATTCCCGCCTTGGTCGAAGGTTCCGAAATAACCCGCCGAACCGGTGTAGGCACCCACTGGCGTCAGATAGTTTTCCCCCGGAAGGTGAACGCCATTTTGCGTCACCGAGAAAACGCCATTGTTAAAGTTCGCCTGATTTGGCGATAAACCGACCACATTTCCCGGAGGACTATCGCTCCGGGTAGGGTATAAATAGTAACCCGTGCCCCCGCGAGTCGGATCGAAATAAGCCGCTTTATACCATTCGTCCTCAGTCGGAATCCATACCCGGGCATCCGGGTTTCTGTGGAAAATGCCGGTGATCGCACCGTTCAGCGTGTAGGCTCCATCTTCGGTGGTGGCGGCAGACTGCGCCCCGGATGGCTGACCGTTGTGCATCCAGTTGGCAAAACGGGCCGCGTCGAACCAGCTGACATAAGCGATTGCCCGACTGCCGTCTCTGGTGATCGTATAAACGTAGGTGCCGGGCGTCCCCCTGCGCTGAATACCCGCGACAGATCCATCGCTGCCCATTCCATCATGATAGAGGCCATAGCGGTCGTCGGCGGCTACCGCATTCAAAAAAGCGGTGTAATCCGCGATCGTCGTCTCAAAACGGGCAATCGCATACGGGTAAGAAACCGCACCGACCCCGTTGGCATCGGCGCGGTTTCCGGGATGACCCACAACAACGGTTTGTAAGAAAACCTGCGCGTCAAGCGACGACACAAATCCGACGGCCAGAGCGGCGAGAAGGCGAAAGGAACGGAATACCAGGCTTGGATTGCGCTTCATTTTGATTCGGTTCGGGGATTCAATTAATTCAGCTGATTACGCTCAACGTTTAACGGTATCGC
>CAZJCL010000054.1:5162-6944 GCA_964544025.1 uncultured Opitutales bacterium
AGTTGCTTTAAAAAGAACCAATCAAAATATGCATTCCCACAAAGCGACACACTTACGACACATCATCACTCGAACCTAAGACTAACAGTATCGAATTCACTACTGCAATCATGCAATAAACACATCCACAAACCATTTATATATACCAGAACATCCCTTAGTTCAAATATCTGCAATTTGATTCTTTCGGTGCCTGATTCCAACATGACAAAACACAACTATTATGCTGACATTATTACGCGTTTCAGGCTTGACCTGATATCCGTATGTTCACGGATCGGACCAACGGGTGATGCGTTGATTTCTGACACAGACCCTCTCTTTTTAAGCAAAATTAAAACTATCAAGCGGTTAAATTTTCTTTCTGGGGAGTTGAGGCGCTCAACTACACCTATGAACGTTTAAGGGAAAGAAAGCGTAGTGGCTAATTCCAGTGGCTGAGCGCGACCCACCGAAAAATTCCGGCTTTCGTTTGACGCGCAAAGCACCTTGGAGTGCTCGGACATGTCCGAGCTTTCCGTCTGGGCGACATGTCGCCCAGACCAAAGCAGCGACATGTCGCCGGACTCCAAATGGCTTTCGCCCTCGCCAACGCGAATGAAGCATGCTCTCAAACCGAAACCGCCACATCTCGCCACCTCTTTCCTTACCGCCGCACTTCCTGAACACTCCGCCCCGCCATCCACTGGCTTTCCACCAGAATCAGATTCTGCGTGGCTGGAATCCCCCGGCGGTCATGATTGATCATCGCGACCAAATGATCCACCGCCGCCGCCCCCACATCCCGCGACGGCTCCGCCATTCCCGCCAAAGACCCATCCTTCATGCTCCCAATCAAATTCAAATACGCCAAACCAAGATCCTCGGGAATCCGCAATCCCGCCGCCGCGATCAATTCCCGCATCCGGTAATACGGCATCGTCAGAACCGCGTCCGGCCGATACCGCTCCACCCAACCGAGAAAAGCCCGCTTCTGACGCTCGAAATCGTCGGTTTCCGGCACAAAAAGAACCGGAATCCGCTCCCCGCGATTTCGCCGCTGCATCGCCCCGTAATAAGCGCTCGAATACTGATGATCGATGATCGTCTCGTGATCCGGACTGATCATCAAACCGATGCGATCGTAACCCAGTTCCAAAAGCTCCGAAACCGCCCGCAACCCTGAATGATATTGGTGGTTGCTCACCGTCGCCAACCGCGGCTCGCGCAACCCGTACCCAAAAGTCACCACGCAATACCGCGACCAATCCAGATCTACCCGCTGGTTCGGCGCGGGCTGCGGAGCCAAAAGCAAACCCGTAATGTTCTTCGCCCGCAAAATTTGCCCCGCCCTCGCGGGAGTCATCCCCGGCCGCCTCAGCCACAGTTCCTCCAACGCGTATCCAAGCTCGTTCGCCCGCTCGCGAGCCCCCGCGTAATATTCGACAAACTGCGTCGCGATCCGCCAGCCGTCCGCCGTGGGATGATTGGTCACCCAAGCCAAAGTCGCCTGAAACCCCGGCAGACGCAGCGTTTGCCGGTAAGCCGACAACGCCGAAAGATGCGGATCCGGCCGGTAACCGAGCCGCTCTGCGATCCCCCGAATCCTTTCGCGGGTCGCCACCGGAAGTTGCGGACTGTTCCGCAACGCCAGCGAAACCGTGGTCACATGAACCCCCGCTTCCTTCGCCACCTGCTTCATCGTTACTCGGCTTCCCGCCATCACTCTACTGTTAGAGTAGGTGAAAAGTAGCCACAAGCGGAATCCTTCGTAAGGTAAAGTGAGTCAAATTCCGGCGAATC
>CAZJCL010000054.1:7044-12955 GCA_964544025.1 uncultured Opitutales bacterium
CAACAGCCCCCCATTTTGCTTCAGGAAACCTTCGACGAACCCGGCTGGCCCAGCGTCGAAAAATGGGGCGAAACAGCCAACGTCCTCCGCGGTACCCACAACGCCACGCAAACCGCCATCGTCACCGACGAAAATTCCGCCGAACTCGGTTTCGACGGCAGTTACCTCAAGCTTTTCAAGGAAACCAACGAAAGCGCCTCCGTCTGGGTGGTCGGGCAAAACAAGTTAACTCCCGGTTCTCCGATCATGACGGCCGAATTCGACTACCATCGCGCGGGCGGCTTCGGTTTGGAACCGATCATGCGATTCGGAGAAGACGACCCGATCAGCACCCAAACGAACCGGACCACGAGCCAGTTCCGGTTCGAAAACACCGGCTTCTCCGGCGTGGCGAATCTGGTGGAAGACGATAAAACCTACCGAATCACCTGGGTGTACAACAACTCGCACGATCCCGTCACCTACGCCGATGGATTCCGAACCCTCGCATCCGAATCCTACGACGTCTGGATCAACGGAAAAATCGTCCTCCGGGATCATCAATTTACTTACAACGTTTCGAGGGACGTCCCCGTGGGCGAACCCATCACCTCCTTCGGCATCGGCTTCTTCGGCCGCGCCATGGGCGATTTCCGCATGGATAACCTGACCATCTACGGCGGTGCCTGGGTCACGGATCCCGATTTCACCGTAACCCCCGCTTTCGCCGACGATTTCACCAATCCCATCGATGGCAAACCTTCCGTCGAACTCTGGGGCAGCATCGTCGAAAACGACGCTCCTCCCGCCCGCGCAATCGAAGTCGTCAACGACTCCGCCGATCTCTTCCAGGAAGGAACCGAAAACAACTACATGCGGATTTTCAACGACGGCGTGGAAACCGAAAGCGACAACGTAAACCTGATCGCCTTCAACCGCTTCGGCTCCACCGTCATCACCGTCGATTTCGACTTCATCGAGCCCACCGGCGTCGGCGAATCGAATCTCGTTCTCCGCCCCGGCGCTGGAATCGTGGACAACACCAACCGCACCCACGAAATCACCTTCAACAACGGCGAACTCTCCGGCAAAGCCGCCGCCTATTCCGAAGGCGAAAAACACAACGTCCAAATCGTCCTGAACAACAACACCCAAACCATCTCCTACCTCGGCGGATCCGCCACCGTCGCCTCCGACACCTACGATGTCTGGCTCAACGGCGAACTCATCCTCGACGACCACCAACTCGCTCGCGGATCTTTCGCCGTCGGATCTCCCCTCACCTCCCTCCAATTCGTCATCTGGGGCGGCGGCTCCAACGAGTTCCTCATCGACAACCTCAAAATCTACGACCACGCCCACGTCATCGCCGCCCCCTCCACCGGCCTCACCTTCGCCGCATGGGCCGAAGCCAATCTCCCCGAAGGCCTCCGCGGACCCGACGACGACGCCGCCGGCGACGGAATCGAAAACCTCGTGAAATTCGCGCTCGGCCTCGATCCGCTCGCACCCAACCGCGCCGACCTCCCCGTCGTTTCCACCACCGAGGAAAACGGCAACGACTACCTGAGCCTCACCTTCCAACGCTTCAACAACGCCGCCGACGTCGAAATCGCGGTCGAAGTTTCCGAAAATCTTGTCGACTGGACGCCCTTGGCAAACGAAGTCGAAATCATCGAACAACGCGACGGCGACCTCGAACTGGTCCGCGTTCTCGACGACCAAACCACCGACGGCTTGACGCGCCGGTTTCTTCGCCTGAGCGTCACCCAAAATTAACCTCCAACGTTACCTTCACCATGAAAACAAAATCCTCGCCAACCGGTTTCACCCTGATCGAATTACTCACCGTAATCGCGATCATCGGAATCCTCGCGGCCATCCTGATCCCCACCGTCGGAGCTGTCCGCGAAAACGCCCGCGGGTCGAAATGCGCGTCCAACATGCGCCAGATGGGCCAAGCCATCCACATGTATTCACAAGACAACAACGGCCGAGTGCCGCCCGGAAACGATACCGAAGCCCACAAACGGGCGACCGGACGCGAAACCGGCACCGGCGCGGCCTCCACCTTCCACGGCAGCATCTGGCCCTACGTCCACGGCGAAGAAGAGCTCACTCTGGAGAAAATCCGGAACACGGTGATCGAGCCAAACCTCTTCCAATGCCCGACCACCTACGACTACGGAACCTCCACATCGGCCCCCGCGAATTTCTTCCAAAGCGGAAACGCGAACAGCCCCACAACGGCCAACTATTCCTACGCGATGGTCAGTCAGGCGGCCCCGAATTCCGACCCAAAAAAAGCCGCCAACCTCGATTCCCTAACGACCTCCACACACACCGTAATGGTAGTGGAAAGTTTCTACTGGAACACCGGAAACAGCCAGGGAGAGTTCTACCAAAGACTCGGAACGGTCCCCCACAACGAATCCGCCAACTTCCTCTTCTACGACGGCCACATCGAACGCCTGAACCGCCACGAAATCCCCGCCATCACCGACCGCAAAGAAGTCTTCTGGTACGGCGACAACGCCTTTTAAAGCAATAATCAAAGCAACAGCAGGCCCGGGAATCGGAAAACTCCCGGGCCTTCTCGCGATTCGCCACCCCGCTTTTTCTTTCTTGTTTCCCGCCCCGCTCTGTCGTTCCCTCTTACCTCATGCGACACGCTTGCCTTCTCCTGCTCGCCCTCCTTTCCCTCACCTCCGCCCAAGCCGCGCTCGACACCCGCGAAATCGCTGTCCGGATCGCCTCCGACGGCATGTGGGAATCGCTCGGCACCCAAGACCGCGAACTGTTCGACAAGTTCACCTCCGCCGATTGGCAACTCTTCACCGCCATCGGAAACCGCTTCTCCGCCGACCGCCTTTTCGAAATCCACCGCGCCAACATCCGCGACTTCCGCCTCGAAACCTCTCTCTTCCGCGTCCACATCGGCGAAACCTTCGCTTGGGCAACATTCGACGCGAAAATGTCCGGCCAACGGCAAGGCGAACCCTGGGGCGGCGATTTCGTCATCACCTCCATTTTCCAGCAACTCCCCGACGGCCGCTGGGAATGCGTCCACACGCACGAATCCAGAAAATCGCCCGCAAATTGACCTCCTCCCGCAGCTTTCCTTCTCCGCCCTTCTCGTGTAGACTGCTCGCGTGCCATCGGAAGAATTCTGGAACGAACGCTATCGCAGCGGAAACACGCCTTGGGACTACGGCGGCGTGCCCCCGGAGTTTCCCGAATTCCTCCAACGTCATCCCGAAATCGAAACACTGCTGATTCCCGGCTGCGGCAACGGCCACGAAGTCCGCGCCGCCCTCGACGCCGGACGAAACGTAACCGGAATCGAACTCAGCTCCGAAGCCGCCCGCCGCGCCCGCGAACGCCTGACCGGACACGGCGACGCCATCCTCACCGGCGATTTCTTCGCGTATTCATTTCCCCCTCAATCTTTCGACGCGATCTACGAACGCACCTTTCTCTGCGCGATCGATCCGGAAATGCGCCGCGATTACGCGCAACGGATGCAATATCTCCTGAAACCCGGCGGCTTCCTCTTCGGCTTTTTCGTCTTCGGAGAAGAACCCGATCCTCCCCCTTACCCGCTCCGGCCCGGCGAAGACAACGAACTTTTTGCCGCCGATTTCGAACGCCTCGAATCCCTCCCCAGCCGCGCCCCGCCCTCCTTTTTCGAAGGAATGGAACAATGGCGGGTCTGGCGAAAGAAAGCGTCCGCCTGACGCGCCCCCCTCCCAAAAAGTTTGCATCCAAACGCCCGCCGGAGAAACCTGATCGCCTTTGCCATGAAGTTTTTCCGCCACCTGATCCTCCTCGCCCTCGCCATCCACCTCCACCCGGCCCTTCCCGCTCACGCCTCCGAAGAAAAACGCCGCGCCGATCTCGAAATCCTCCTCGAAAACCTCCTCCCCAGCCGCCCTCCCGCCGATGGACGCATGAATCCCCACGACAAAACCTGGGAAGAATGGCTCGCCCGCACCGGCGAACTCCCGCCCGATTTCGACGCGTTGCCCTCCCAATCCCTCCTCCCCGATCCCCTCGTCCGCCACGAAAACGGCCAACCCGTCCGGATCGAAACTCCGGAAGAATGGCAAACCCAGCGCCAATGGATCCGTTCCCAAATCGAGCACTGGATCTTCGGCACCATGCCGCCCGCCCCCGAAAATCTCCGCGTCGCCTCCTCCACCGAAACCCGCGAAAACGACGTCACCATCCGCGACGTCCTTCTCGAGTTCGGCCCCGACCACCGCGCCAAACTCCACCTCCAGCTCATGATCCCCGACGGCGACGGCCCCTTCCCCGTTTTCCTCACCAACCAATCCCGCGAACAATGGCCCTGGGTCCGCACCGCCGTCAGCCGCGGCTACATCGCCTGTTATTACCAGGCCACCGACCCCAAATACGGCCGCCCCGACGACTCCGATTCCTACATCGAAATCTACCCCGAATACGATTTCTCCAACCTCGCCCGCTGGGCCTGGGCCGCCTCCCGCGCCGTCGATTATCTCGTCACCCGCCCCGAAGTGATTCCCGACCAAATCGGCCTCGCCGGACTCTCCCGCAACGGAAAACAAGCCCTCCTCGCCGCCGCCTTCGACGACCGCATCGGAGCCGTCGTCGCCGCCAGCGGCCTCACCGGCGAAGTCCATCCCTGGCGTTTCACCGCCGATCCCTACGTCGTCGAAAGCATCCAACTCCTCACCGGCGCCCAACCCCACTGGTTCCACCCGCGCCTCCGCTTCTTCGCCGGACGCGAACACAAACTCCCCATCGACCAAAACTCCCTCATGGCCCTCATCGCCCCGCGCGGCCTCATGTTCCACGCCGCCTATTCCGAATCCAGCGCCAACGCCTTCGCCATCGAACAAGCCTACCGCAGCGTCCACGAAGTCTACGATTTCCACGACGCCACCGAAAACCTCTGGCTCGATCTCCGCGACGGCGAACACATTCCCGAAGTCAAAGACATCGAGCGTTTCGTCGATTTCTTCGACACCGTTTTCCACCGCCGCGAATTCCCCAAAGTCGAAAACTGGATCCACGGCTACACCTTCGAAAACTGGAAAAAAACCACCGGCATCGAAATCGACCCCACCGATTTCCCCATCCGCGAAACCCCGCCCCTCGATTCCGCGAATCTCGCCGCCTGGAAAAAATCCGCCCTCGACGGCATCCACTGGGCCCTCGGAAAACCCGCCCCCTACCTCGAACTCACCCTCGCCACCACGTTCAAGGAAAACTCCCCGCCCAAACGCAACGCCCTCGAACTCACCTTCGGCCGCCCCCAAGCCGACGAAATTTGGCGCAAACAACTCGCCCGCCACGTCATGGGCTCCTCCGGAATCTCCTTCGGCAACGGCCTCGACGCCGACCTCTTCTACCCGCTCGACGAAAACGGAAAACGCGTTTCCGGAAAACTCCCCGTCGTCATCTGGCTCCACCCCTACGCCCACGCCGTCGGCTGGTCCGCGAAACGTCCCTGGAATCCCCGCCAAGCCAACTTTACCCTCGATCAGCGCCCCGATTTCGCCGCCCTCGTCCAACGCGGATTCGCCGTCGTCGCCTTCGACCAAATCGGATTCGGCAGCCGCGTCTACGAAGCCCAAAACTTCTACAACCGCTACCCCGAATGGTCGCTCCTCGGAAAAATGGTCGCCGACACCCGCGCCGTCATCGACGCCGTTTCCGCCCTCGAAGAAATCGACACCACCCAAATCCATCTCCTCGGCTATTCCCTCGGCGCCAAAGTCGGCCTCTTCACCGCCGCCCTCGACGACCGCGTCTCCAGCCTGATCGCCATCAGCGGAATCTATCCCCTCCGCGCCCAATTCCCGGAAGGCGAAACCGAAGGCGTCCGCCACTACTCCCACCTCCACGGCCTCCTCCCCAAACTCGGCTTCTTCGAAAACCACGAACC
>CAZJCL010000055.1:0-12773 GCA_964544025.1 uncultured Opitutales bacterium
CTCCACCAGCGTTTTTACTTCTTCTGGACCCATGGTTTGAATATCGGCGGCTTCGGGCGCGAATGAAAGGGCAAAATCCCAATGCGTGGAGCGGGCGGCGCGGATCAAAGAATGAGCATCGCATCGCCGTAGCTGAAGAAACGATAGCGGTGGCGAATGGCTTCCGCGTAGATGTCGCGGAGCCAGGCGATTCCGTCGGTTTCACCGGGCGTGAGAAACGCGGAAACAAGGCAGAGAAGGGAGGAGCGCGGGAGGTGGAAATTGGTGACGAGGGCGTCGACGCCGCGGAATTGGCGGGGCGGGTAAATGAAGATATCGGCTTCGGCGACGGCGGTTTCGGCTTTGGTGGAATTTAGCGGAGCGGCGGGAGTTGTTTTTTGGAGGATATCTTCGATGGCGCGGACGGCGGTTGTGCCGATGGCGACGCGGGCGGACGTTCCTGGATTTCGGAGGAAATCGGCGGTGGCGGTGGGAATTTCGTAGATCTCGCGGTGGATCTGGTGATCTTCTACGGTGTCGGTTTTGATCGGCTGGAAGGTGCCGAGTCCGACGTGGAGGGTGATATCGGAGAAACGGAATCCGGAGGCGCGAAGGTTTTCGATCAGTTCCGGGGTGAAATGAAGCCCGGCGGTCGGAGCGGCGGCGGCGACTTGTTTGGCGCGGTCGGCGTAGACGGTTTGGTAGCGTTCGCGGTCTTGCTCGCGGCGTCGGTCGTCGGGCTGGCGGTGGATGTAGGGCGGGAGCGGCATTTCTCCCACACGATTGACCATTTGAAGAAAGGATTCGACGGGGGTGGTTTCGAAGTGAACCAGGCGACGGCCGTCTTCGGCGACCGCGGCGATTTTGGCGGAGAAGGCTTCGGGAAGGGAGAAATGAGCGCCGACGGGAAGCTTTTTGCCGGGTTTTACGAGGCACCACCATTCGGCGGGATTCGCGGTTGGCTGGAGGAGGAGGCACTCGACGGATCCGCCGGTGGGGCGGGTTCCGTGGAGGCGGGCGGGGAGGACGCTGGCGTTGTTGCGGATGAGCGTGGCTCCGGCCGGAAGGAATCGGCCGATTTCCTGGAACGTGTGGTGGGAGATGGAGCGGGTTTGCCGGTCGACTACCAACAATCGGCTTTGGTCGCGGACCTCGACAGGATTTTGCGCGATGAGCTCAGTGGGAAGATGGAAGTCGAATTCGGCGATGTTCATGCCGGGAAAGGAATTTTCACCACGGAGGCGCGGAGGGAGGGCACTGAGGCTTGGGCACCGATTTTTTTAACCACGGAATACACGGAATACACGGAAAGCTGGAACGGGCTGTTCATGCCGGTTAACCTCGACGGAGCAAAGCGGAGATGGCGAAGCAATGGACACTAATTCACACGAATGGGAGGAATCGTGGAATACGCGGAGATTGTGGTTCCGCGACGGTTTCCCGAACGAGAGAATCACCGGCGGACGGGGATGGACTCGCTTTCCAGGTATTCTTTGACCTGCGGGATCGTGTAGGTGCCGAAGTGGAAAAGGGAGGCGGCGAGGACGGCGCTGGCTTTTCCTTCTTTGAGGACGTCGCGGAAATGTTCGAGTTTTCCGGCTCCTCCGGAGGCGATGACCGGTGCGCTGACGGCTTCACTGACCCGGCGGGTGAGCTCGACGTCGTAGCCGGCGAGGGTGCCGTCGGCGTCCATGCTGGTGAGCAAGATTTCGCCGGCACCGAGGGAAACGACTTTTTTCGCCCACTCGATGGCGTCGAGTCCGGTGGGCCGTTGTCCGCCGTGGGTGTAGACCCGCCAGCGATCTTCGCCTGGTTCGCGCTTCGCGTCGATGGCGACGACGATGCACTGGTTGCCGAATTTGCGGGCGGAATCGCGGATGAGTTCCGGATCGAGAATGGCGGCGGTGTTGAGGCTGACCTTGTCCGCTCCGGCGTTGAGCATCAGGCGAATGTTTTCCACGGACCGCAAACCGCCGCCGACGGTAAGCGGCATGAAACATTCGGAGGCGGTTTCCTCGACGACGCGATGCATGATCTCGCGTTCTTCGCTGGAAGCGGCGATGTCGAGGAAAACGAGTTCGTCGGCACCTTGCTCCTGATAAGCCTTCGCGGAGGCGACTGGATCGCCCGCGTCGCGAAGTTCCTGGAAACGGATGCCTTTAACCACCCGCCCCGCTTTTACGTCGAGGCAGGGGATGATGCGCCGGGAGAGCATGGGCTATTCCTGGGTCTTTACGTCCGGCTCGAAGGAGACGATCAATTTATACACCTGTCCCGGGCGCATGATCAGCGGGTGATCGCGGCGGAGGAACTGGAGATAGTGAATCTTCCCGTAGACGGAACGGTAGGCGGGATCCTCGCTGACCACGTCGGTTTCCTGCCACGCGGCCTGGAAATCGTCCTTGATCACCTCGCAGCGCAGACCTTCCGGACCGAGGAACGTGGTGTTTCCGGTGCGGTAGCGGCTGTGCGGAGCGCCGATGGCCAGCGCGTAGGACATTTTTTCCAGCTGGACGTTGTTCTTAACGGTGAACGCGAACTCGCTGGTGATCTTGTTTCCGGAGAAGGTCCAGTTGACTTTGCAGCTGCCGATTCCGTTGACGATCTTTTGCTCCTTGGTGATCAGCTCTGGCTGTTCGTAACGGAGATAGAAGGAGTTGCGGAGGCCGAGACCGGTGACGCAGCGTTTCCCGTAGAAGGCGGGAATGAAGCTTTGTTTGTCGATCGTCAGCTCGGGGAGCATGATCGGCAGGTATTTGTTTACCGGCCAATCGAAGATTCCTGGCGCATGCGGGAAGGCGAGCGACTCGGAAACGGCTTCGCCGTAGGAACTGACGAGCGGGAGCTGGAGATGAAGTCCGGACTCCGGATCACGGTAGATGTAGAGACCCTGTTCCTTGCGGTTGCCCTTGTCGAAGATGACGAAGCGTCCCCCGGCTTGCGGCGCGGCTGGGCGCGGAGCGGTCGGAAGAGGAGCGTTGACCGTTTTGGCGAGACGCGACCATTGGCAGAGGTAGCGCGCGGCGTCGAAGTTCGCCATCCGGGTGGTGTGGCGGTCGACGGTGTTCCGCTCTTCATCCCGGATCACGAGGTAGCCGTGTTCCTGATCCAGATACGTGCTGAAGAAGAACACGAACAACTTGCGCAGGATGTCGAAATACTTCGGGCGCTGATCTTCGCTAATCCAGCCGTCGCGGAAGGATTGGAGGAGAAGGCTGATGCAGTGCATCTGGCCGTAGGCGCCAATCGCGCGACCGTAGGCCCAGCCGAGGCCGTCGTCGCGGACAATGTCCGGCAACATCTTAATGTATTTTTCCGCGTGGGTGCGGAGGCTCGGCAGTTTCCGCTCGCGCAAATTCAGGTTCGCGTGGAGCTGGAGGGATTGCCGGATAAAGACGAAGCTGAGGACCCCGTAAATGTTGAACGAGCCGCCGAGATCTTCGGGCGAATCGTCGACAAAGCCGTTGGAGCTGTGTTGGGCGATGCGTTCGAGGAAACGGTCGATCAGCTTGCCGGTCTCGTCTTTTTTCGAGAGGCCCATGCTGTAGCGGGCGACTGACTTGGCGATGTTGAACGATTGCCAGTGATTGTCGTAGTCGCTGCGGGCCAGCAACAGCTTGTCGAGGCGCTCGCGTGTTGGCTCGACGAGGCGTTCCCAAACGACGTTGCGCTCTTTCGAAGGGCCAAAGGAAAGGAGGCCTAGCGCGGCGTAAGCCAGACCGTTTTCGGCGGGCGGATCGCGAAACGCCTGCGCGGTGATGAGACGGGCGGAAAGATCGACCAGGTCGTGATCGTTCAGCGTCGTCTCATTGGTGGCGCGGAAGAACTCGCCAATAGCGAGTGCGGCGTGACCCGATTCGTCAACTCTGGGATCCTCTCCTTCCACCGGTGAGATGGAACCATCATCATTGATGGAACCGAGGTTGTGGCCCAGAATCGATCGGGCCATATCCAAACATTGCTCGGAAAAACTCTGCATGTAATCGGGTTGCTCAGTTACGAAAACAGAAAGTTGTCTTTGACGGTTCGGCGCTTGTCAACGCCTTATCGCGTTCTGAATCGCGATTCGGAGAAAGTTTTCCGAAGAGGCGGTCGGTGGGAGCGGTTGCGGGGATAAAAGTCTTTGCCCGGACCGGATCGTGGCTTACGGTTTCCGGGTTTACCTTTTCCTCGCGTTTCACAAATGACTGCTTTTCTGGATCCGTACGTAATCGGCCGCGTTACCGTCGCGCTTCTTTTTCTGCTTCTGGCGATCAAATGCTTTTTGGTCGGGAGAAAGGAGCGGGTGGAGAAACGGTGTCTGAACGCGTTGGGAATGGTGCTGGCGATTCCGGCGATCGGAGGATTTCTGGCGTTTTTCGAGCGGTTCGCGTGGCAGCCGATGGCGATGGGAATCGTGACGATCGTGCTGACATTCGTGGCGTTTTTTACGGCAGTTTCGGGGCTGCGGCGCTTTCGGCGGAAGCGATTGCTCTTTGACCGGGGACGGCGGCAGGGGATTGCGGCTTTGGTGCTTTCGGGAGGTTTGATGGGGGTTGTGGTGGTTTCGGCGGGAGTGGCGATCGTGGCGGAGGTTTCCGGAGAACGCGCGCCGGCGACGGTTTTCCATCAGGAGCGGGAACGGGATTTTTATCCGTTGCGCGAATACAATCTGTATTTCGCGGCGCCGGAAGGACCGTGGCTCGCGGTGAATCCGAAGGCGATCAACGCGGCGGCGGAACTTGTTTTGACGCGGCGGCGGCATGACGCGTCGATTATGGTGATTCCGGAGATTTCGGGTGTGGATGGCGGGTTGACGTTGGAATCGTTGGGTCAGGCGGTGCTGGCGAATCTGGCGTCGGCCGGCACGGGGGCCGAATGGGAATCGCCGGAGCCGTTGGAGGTGGCGGGTTTCGCGGGAGAACGGTTTTCGGCGAGCCTGCGGGTGGGGGTGATGAATTTGCATTACGAATTCTGGTACGGAGTGCGGCAGGGAGTTGCGGTGCAGGTGGTCGCTTACGGACCGCGGGGGAACCGGGAGGAATTGCGGGCGGATCACCGGGCGTTTTTGGAGGGGATGCGGGTGACCGATCCGGAGAAGGTTTTTGTGCTCAATGGGGAGCTGATTCAGGGGAAACAGGATTTCGCGGCGGAGGGGTTTTCGGTGGATTTGCCGCGGAACGAATGGATTCGGGTGGAGCCGGGAATGTTTGAGCAGGTGGCTTTTCGGGCGACGAGTTTATCGGGCGGGCAGCTGAATGTGGTGCGGGTCGATTTCGGCGAAATCGGGATTGATCTGGACGCGTTGGCGCATGGTTTTGCGGCGAGCCAGAATGTGGAAATCGATGGCCGGTCGATTATTGCGAAGCGGGACCGGGAAGCGCCGGAAGGGGCGGAGGCGCGGGATTTGGTTGTGTGGTATGAGGACGGGAATTTGCGTTTTCGGGATTATTATCGGTTTTATCGGTTTGGGGGGCGGATGTTGATCGTGAACGCGTGGAACGAGGAGAACGAGTCGGATTCGGGGTGGAATCCGGAGCAGGTTCTGGACGCGGTGCAGCCGCTCGGGGAGCCGCCCGGGCTGGAGTATTTCCGGATGAGTGATGCGCGGCGGGTTGCTCTGGCGGGTTTGGTGAACCAGGTCGGTTTGTATTATTTCGCCAGAGACAAGTTTCCGTTGGCGGCGGAGCTGTTTGTGGCCGCGGCGCGGATCGATCCGGAAGATGCCGTTTTTTCGCGAAATGAGGTGGAGGCGTTCCTTTGGATGGAAAATTTCGAGGAATCGTGGCGGGCGATCGAGGCGCATTTGGAGCGGTTTCCGGAGGATCGGGAAGGAGTGGCGATGAAGGCGGAGGCGTTGGCGGGATTGGGGCGGGAGGACGAGGCGATACGGGTTTACGACGAATTGTTCGCGGGGGATTTCGCGGACGACGATGTGTTGCTGGATTATTTGAATTTGCTGATCGACGCGGAGAAGCAGGTGAAGGCGTTGATGGTGATCGAGAGGGAAGCGGCGGAGCGGCCGTCGCGAAAGCTGCGTTTCTGGGAAGGGCGGGTGGCGGTGCTGGCGGAGGATTTTCGGCGGGCGGAAACGGCGTTTCGCGGGATCGGCGAGAGCGAGGGTTGGGACGGGCGGTTGTTTGGCGAAATGGTCGATTTGTTTCAGGCGGAGGGAAACCACGAGGCTGCTTGGGAATGGCTGGATAAACAGGAGCAGCAGATGGGGGCGACCTTCGAGGTTTGGATGGGGCGGGGGCGGAGCCAGCTGGCGACGGGGAAGCTGCTGGAGGCGCATGTTTCGTTTTCGCAGGCGGCGGAGCAGCGTCCGGGGGATGTGGATGCGGCGGGGTATTTGGACGAGGTGGCGCGGAAGATTCGGTTGGAGGAATCGGAGCGGGAGGGGCGGTGAATTGCGGGCGGTTGTGACCGAAATCTTGCGCGCTCAGAGGCGGATTTCTTGGGCGGTGGTGGCGGAGGCGTAGATGGCGTCGAGGATTTTTTGGACGGCGAGGGATTGATTGAGGGGGCAGAGGAGTTGATCTTGACCGAGGATGGCGTCGATCCAGTTGTGGAAACGGTTTTGGTGGGGGCGGGGAATCGGGAGCGGCTCGGGATCGGTGACGCGGTAATCTTCGGGCGTTTCTCCGAAGCGGCAGAGTTTGCTGTTGAAGGCGGTGAGGCCGGCTTCGGTGCCGAAGATTTCGACGTTGTGGCGGGCGGGTTCGGATTGGTGGATCGCCCAGGAAACTTCGAGATTCAGGGTGGCGCCGCCTTTGAGTTTGATGAGCGCGGTGGCCATGTCTTCGACGTCGAACGGGGCGTTTTCGGAATCGGAAAGTCCCCAGGTGCCGCCGCCGAGTCCGCGGTGGCCGAAGGTGTGGTGGACGACTCCGGTGACGGCTTCGGGTTCGAAGTTGTCCATGAGGTGGAGGGCGAGGTCGAGAAGATGGACGCCGATATCGAGGAGGACGCCGCCGCCGGCGAGTTTCTTTTGTCCGAACCAGGTGCCGAGTTTGGGAATGCCGGAGCGGCGCAACCAGTAGCTTTTGGCGTGGTAAATGTCGCCGAGATCGCCGCGTTCGATGAGGAGTTTGGCGCGTTGCGCTTCTTCGCGGAAACGCATGTTCATGGCGACGGTGAAAACTTTGCCGGTGGCTTCGACGGCTTTGGCGACCTCCATTGCTTCGGCGAGATTCAGCGCGAACGGTTTGTCGAGCATGACGTGTTTTCCGGCTTGCAGCGATTCGATGGCGTAGCTGGCGTGGAAAACGTTGGGGACGGAAATGGAGACGGCGTCGACATCGGAGAGCGTGAGCAGTTCGGCGGCGGTTTCGAACGCGTGGGGGAGGTTGTATTTTTGCTGAAGGGCGCGGGCGCGTTCGAGGTTGGGATCGGCGACGGCGATGACTTCGGCTTGCGGGTGGGCGCGGATGGCGTCGCAGTTGTGGTAGGCGATTTGGCCGGCGCCGATGAGTCCGATTTTGACGGTTTTCATGCGGAGGTCTGGAGGCGGCGGAGGTTTTCGAGGCAGCGCTTGACGCATTCGAGCGGTGGGAGGGAATGGCTTTCCTGTTCGACGATGAGCCATTCGGTGCCGCCGGCGGTTTCGGCGAGGCGGAGGATTTCGGACCAGTTGACGAGGCCTTCGCCGAGAACGGCGGATTTGGTGTCGGTGGCGAATTCCTTGAGGTGAATCGTGGTGGAGCGGTTGGGATATTTTTCGACGAATTCGGCGGCGTCGACTCCGGCGGCGAGGGCGTTGCCGGTATCGATTTGCATGATGATTTCGGGGCGGGCGTTTTGGAAGAAGATGTCCCAGGGGAGAACGCCGTCGACCGGGAGGAATTCGATGGTGTGGTTGTGGAAACCGAGGCGCATGTTTTCGCGGGCGAGGCGGTCGGCGATTTGGTTGAAGAGATCGGCGGCGCGTTCCCAGGAATCGAGGGAGTCGTGGTATTCCGCGGGAAGCGCGGGGCAGATGAGGTAGCGGTTTCCGAGTTCGCGGTTGAGTTCGATGGTGGATTCGAGGCGGTCGGGGAGGAAATCGGCGAGCGGAAAATGGGCACCGGCGACGCGGAGGTTGAGGTCGTCGAGATGGCGGCGGGTTTCGCGGGCGGAGAGGTTGTGGAGGCCGGCGAATTCGACGCCTTCGTAACCCATTTCGGCGACGTCGTGGAGGACGGCGGGGAGGCCGCGTTCGGCGCAGTCGTTACGGATTGAATACAGTTGGAGGGCGACGGGAATGGTGTTTTTCATTTGGATTAACGGGACTTGAAGGGACGGTTTTTTAACCACGAATAAACACGAATTTGGGGAGCGCGAAAACCGGGATTTCATTTGCGGTTAGAACGGGATAAAGAGGATGGGGGTGGGGAGGCAGGAGGCGCCGGGGGGGGAGTATTCGATTTCGATGACTTCGGATTCGCCTTCGGGGAGGGGCGGGAAGGTTTGGAGGAGGACGGCTTGGTCGGATCCGCGGAATCCGGTTTGGCCGTCGGGAATCGGGACGATGCCGCCGGGGTGTTGGGCGGAGGAGATTTTAACGGCGGAGGCTTGGAAGCCGCAGGGTTGGCCGGCGAATTGGTTGTGCATGAGGACGGCGAGGGAACGGCCGTCGGTGCTTTCGCGTTTGAGGCGGATGCGGTAGAGGACGCCGTAGTTGCCTTTGTTGGGAGTCGGTTCGCCGGAGATGGAGTCGTGGCCGACGATCCAGGGATCGCGTTTTCCGTCGGCGATGACGAGACGGCGGGGGCCGTCGGCGGTGTCGAGGCGGGATTCGGCGGGGAGGGTGACGAGGAGGTTGGAGATCGGGAAGGAGCCGCGTCCGGCGCCGCTCATTTTTACGTCCGGGAGGACTTGGGGAAGGCGGGGGAGAGTTTTTGCAATTTCGGAGTTGGATGCGCCGGGATCGCGCTGGAGGGTGAGGATGCGGGCGGGTTGGTCGATTTCGAATTCGTAGATGCCGTGGACGAGTTGGTCTTGGCGGACGATGGATTGATCGAGGCGGGAATCGATGGGGGCGATTTCGCCGGGGGCGACGGTGAGCGGCGGGAGGGTGGATCGGGCGGAGAGGAAATCGAGGAGGGCGGATTTTCCGATGTGGTGATAGGCTTCGCTTGGTTTGGGAAAGGCGTCGCGGGAGAAGCGGAGGGTGAGCGGTTTTTCGCCGAGGTTTTCGATGAGGGCGGTGATGGTTTTCGGTTTATCGGTCGGTTCGGGAACGTGGTAGAGGTAGAGGCGGACGGGGCCGGGGGCGACGGTTTCTTCCATGGCGACGCCGTCTCCGGTGCGGAAATATTCGGGCTTGTCGGAGAAGATGAGCTGCGGGCCGGGGCGGGCGGTGATGCGGGTTTCGAGGAGCGGGAAATCGGCGGGGGCGAGGTTTTGGAGAGGGAGGATTTGGCCGGGTTTAGAGGCTTGGAGGGCGGATCGAAGGGAAGCGGAAACCGGGAGTTTTGCGGTTTCCGGAGCGGGAGTTTCGGCGGACGTTTCCGTGGCGGCGGTGGTCGCGGTTTCGGTGGGTTCGGGGAGATCGAGAATTTCGTCTTCGCTTGGTTTGGAAGAATCGTAATCGCGGCGGGCGCGGCGGGCTCCGAGGGGGGCGAGTTGGGGTTGTGGTTGGTTTTCGGATGCGGTGAAGGTGAGGCGGTAGCGTTGGGGCCAGTTGTGGTGTTTGGCGAAGTTGGCGTGGTGGATGCGGAGTTCGTGGAGGGAATCGGGGGATGTTTTGGACGGGTCGAGTGGGAGGGTGGCGGAGAGGGTTTTTTGGGCGGGGTCGTAGGTGGAGGGGATCGGTTCGCCGTCGAGGAAGAGCTGGATGGAGGAGGTGATGGTGCGGTTGCGGTCGCCGCCCCACCAGGTTTTGGGCATGCCGTCGTCGATTTGGGCGCGGAGTTGAAGGGTGCCGTTTTCGAGGGAGATTTGCGGGGATTGGGTGGGGCGGCCTCCGTAGGCGTATTCGCAGAGGCCGGTGTAAATGGCGTAGGCTTCGCGAAGATTGTAGAGGGCGTCGCGGAGGCGTTGTTCTTCTTGCGGGTTTGTGTGGAAGGAGGTTTCGAGGAGGATGGCGGGGACGCGGGTTTGGTTGAGGACGCCGAATCCGCGCGGATACATTTGCTGGTCGCTCATGAGGTAGGAGGTGAGCGCGGCGTCGGTGCGGAGATTGCGGAAAAGGGCGTGGGCGATGTAGCGGGCGGCGTCGAGATCGGGTTCGGACCAGTCGGCTTCGCCGTGGAACCAGACGGTGGTGTAGTTGGCTTCGGGTTTGCTGTGGGCGTTGTGGTGGAGGCTGATGAAGAGATCGGCTCCGGTGCCGCCGTCGGGGCGTTGGACTGTGTTGGCGATGCGGGCGCGTTCAGTGAGGGAGACGTCGTTGTCGCCGTGGCGGGTGAGGGTGACGTGGGCGCCGGCGTCGGTGAGGAGGCGTTCGAGGAGGAGGCCGACGCGCCAGTTGATGTCGGCTTCGCGGACGCCGGTGGGGCCGCGTTTGAAGTTTTTGAGGTGGGCGTCGCCGCCGTGGCCGGGGTCGAGAACGATGACCCAGCCGGCGAGGAGTTTTTCGGCGGGGTGGCGGGGGAATTCCATGGAGGGCCAGCTGCGCCAGTTTTCGCGTTGGTCGAGAAGATCGAGGGCCTCTTCGATGGGCGTCGGTTGCCAGGTGGAGGTGGGTTGGGCGTGGAGCGGGAGGGCGGCGGAAATGGCGAGGATCGCGGCGGCGGCGACGGCGGTGAAACGGGAGAAACGGGATGTGAGGAGGCGGTTTTGAAACATTTTGAGAGAGAGGAGAGAGTTGTCAGGACCAGGTGGGGAGGAGCGGAAATTTTTCGGCGTTGACGGGTAAATGGATACTGCCGGAGGGAGAGGGGTGGCGGGCGCCGGTGGCGGTGGGGAGGGTGTTGGCGCGGCCGGTGAGGACTTGGAGGCCGAGGAAGGCGAAGATCATGGCTTCCTTGTAATCGATGAGGTAGGAGCTGGTGGCGGTGCTGAAGGCGATGCCGAGACGGGCGAGTTTTTCCTCAAGGAGGTCGGCGAGGAAGGTGTTTCGGGAGCCGCCGCCGGTGACGATGATTTCGGTGTCGCGGAGGCCGGTGTTTTCGATGGCGCGGAAAATTTGTTCGGCGATGTGGTGGCTGAGGGTGTGGAGGAGGTCGGCGGGGGATTTTTGGGCGGGTTTGGTCAGAAGCGGGAGGAAGGCGGATTCGAACCATTCGCGGCCGAGGCTTTTGGGAGCGGGGCGGCGGTAGTATTCGAGGGAGTTCAGTTTTTCGAGGAGATCGGGGAGGAGATTTCCGGAGCGGGCGATTTCGCCGCCGGAATCGAATTCGAGGGAGGAGTCGTGTTGGCGGACGGCCCAGTTGAGGGCGAAGTTGCAGGGGGAAACGTCGAGGGCGGAACCGTCGAAGGTGATGTTGGAGAAGCCGCCGAGATTGAGGAAGAGGCGGGTGGCGGCGAAGAGATGTTTTTCGCCGAACGGGACGAGGGGAGCGCCTTGGCCGCCGAGGGCGACGTCTTTGTTGCGGAGATTGGAGACGAGCGGGCAGGGGAGGTAGGCGGCGATGGTTTCGCCGTCGCCGATCTGGGCGGTGAATTTGTTTTCGGGCTGGTGGAAGATGGTGTGGCCGTGGGAGGCGACGAATTGGGGTTGGAGGTTGTGGCTGTGGATGAAATCGGCGAGGAGCGAGCCGAGGAGGTGGCCGTATTCGACATTCGCGAGCGCGAAGGATTCGGCGGATTCGTTTTGGAGGGTTTCGAGGCGGCGTCGCCATTCGGGGGAGTAGGAGCGGGTGACGGCTTTCTGGATTTGGTAGGTCCAGATTTCGTTCTCTTCGACGGCGAATTGGCAGTAGGCGATGTCGACGCCGTCGAGCGAGGTGCCGGACATCAATCCGATTCCGTGGTAGGTGCTCATGAACGAGTAGGCCGGGAAGGCGCGCGCATTGGGTGAATGCGTTTGGCGAAGCGGCGGTTCAGAGGCGGCGGTGGGCTTCGGGACTGGCGACGCCAATGTCGTCGATGGCGATGACCGCGATTTCGGAGAGGTCGCTGCCTTCCGGAATGGTGATGGAAGCGCGGACGCGGCCGGCGGCGGGAATAAGTTCGTAGGTCCACTTTCCGGCTTTGTCGCGTTTGTGGAGCGCCCAGATGCGGATTTTGTCTTCGGCGGGAGATTCCCAACTGAGGGTGCGGGAGCCGCGGACGACGCTTTGGGAAACGCGGAGACGAGGAACGGAGGGCGTGCGGTCGCTCAACCATGGGGAAGCGGGAACAAGAGCCGGTTTTTCGTAGAGTCCGTTGGCGAGGATTTCGGTGAGGTTTTGCCGGTTTTGGAGAAAGGCGATCATGCTGAAATGGATGTTTCCGGAAGCGCCTTTTTGATCGCGGGTAATTTGGATCTGGTTGACGATTTCCTCCGGTTTCCAGCCGCCGTCGCGCTGGATGCGGCTGGTGAAATTGCCGGGCCAGATGTGGCGGTTGTGGGTGTTTTCGCCGACCCACCATTCGAGAAGGCGCGGGTAGGATTGCGGGGCCTGGTCGATCGGCCAGTAGAGTTGTGGCGAGTAGTAATCGACCCAGCCTTTGTTGAGCCAAAGTTTGGCGTCGGCGTAGAGGACGGCGTATTGGTCGAGGCCGGTTTGGATTCCTTCCGGATGGCCGGGACGCCAGATTCCGAACGGACTGATGCCGACTTTAACGGTCGGATCGGCTTCCTTGACCTCCTTGTAAAGACGCTCGACGAAATCGTTGACGTGATGGCGGCGCCAATCTCCGCGGCTCATTTTCCCGCCTTCGGCGAGGTAGCGTTGCCACGGTTCTTC
>CAZJCL010000056.1:0-12667 GCA_964544025.1 uncultured Opitutales bacterium
CTTGCACAACGAATGGTCTTTGGGACAAAGACCCTCCAATGTGGCGCTGCGGGGTTTGGGAAACGCCTCCGCGTGTTTCTCGTGGGAAATTGTCCTTGCAGGTGGATATTTTTCGGAATCGGGGCGATATTCTGTTTTCTGCATACGGTATAGAGCCCGTCGGGAGGTTGAGGCCCGGCGGGCTCTTTCGTTTTGTAAACGTCGCCGCAGCCGCGAGTTTGAGTTGAGCCGAGGCGGGTTTTTTCGTTCTTTTACTCCCGATGGACTTCGCCCGGCACCTTCTCATCGACGCTTACAACGTGATCCACCAGTGGCCGGAGACGAAACGGGCGCTTGTCCCCGATCGGGCCATTGCCCGCGAGTTGCTGGGGGCGGCGGTCCGGATTCTTCATGATCGCGAGCGGGTGCGGGTGACGCTGGTTTTCGATGGACGGGGGCCGGAGATCACCGTGGAACGTCCGGGCGAGTCTTTGACGTTTTCCTATCTTTATTCGCCTTCTTCGATGTCGGCGGATGATGTGATCGAACAAATTGTCGGGGCATCCGCTGAACCGGGAACTTACATCGTCGTGACCCGCGATTTGCCCGAACGGCGGACAATCGAAGCGCTGGGCGGCACGGTGATGACGCCGGAAGATTTGCACGCGTGGATTGCGCGTTGCCGGGAAGCGCTGAGTCGCGATCTCGCGGAGCGGTGGAAAACGGTGGAGAGCCGGTGGAAGGCGCGGTGAACTTGCAGAACCTGTTGCAGGAAAGGATTCTTAAGAAAACAAGAACCGGACGAGCTTGGTAAGGATGGCCGCGGCTCGGGGGTTTAACAGAAGGTAGCGGAGGGAGCGAAGGCTTTGGCTCGGTTTTTTTGGTGCCACGGGGCACGAGGTGTTCGGGGGCGGGAATGGTAGGCGGAGTAAGAGGTGGGGCGCGATGGGGTTCCGGCTTTTTCGGGTTTCGAATTTTTGGGCGGAGGTGATATTATGGGAGTATGGCGAGGGATTTTTGGATTTTGATCTGGGGGCTGATTTTCGTGCTCGTTGATTTTCATTTTCGGGGATTCGATTTATTTCCGGATTTTGTGGGGTTCGGGCTGATCGGGGTCGCGGCGGGGAGTTTGACGCAGTACGCGGCGGCGTTTTCGAAGGCGCGGAATTTGGCTTGGCCGCTGGTGGGGTTGGCGGTGTTGTTTTATCTGGTGCCGGTGGAAACGGGAAGGGTGCTGGCGTCGCTGGGTGGGGTGCTGACGATTTTTCTCGTCTGGTTTTTGCTGGGCGGGGTGATGCAGTTTACGGAGGAGCGGGAGCGCCGGGATTTGGCGAAGGTGGCGGGGCGGTATCGGCGGATTTTCGCGGGGCTGGCGATTTTCGCGTTTTTGATTTCGGTGGCGGCGTGGTTCGAGCCGGAGGCGGCGGCGCAGTTCGTGGCGTTGATGGCGCTTGTTATGGTGGTGTATTTGGCATTTCTGGTGCGGTTGCTGGTGGTGGTGAAGGGGGAATTGGCGGTGGATTCGACGCCGGGGATTTTGTGAGGGGGGATTGCTGATAGGTGGTGGCTTGGGAACTGGTTTTTTAACCACGGAATACACGGAATACACGGAAAAGTGGAAAGAGGGAAAGGAGGGAAAGGGGAGGAAGAGGTTTAACCACGACGGAGCGAAGCGGAGATGGCGAAGCCATGGACACGAATTGACACAAATTTTGGAGGGGGGCTTCAGGTGGCGGGGGTGCGTTTTTGCTTTCCTTGGGGCGGTTGGGAGGTTTGCTTGGGAGCATGTTTGAGAGCTTGCCGGGGTTTCGGGAGTTTTATCCAGAAGAGTGCGCGATTCGGAATCATTTGTTTCGGTCGTGGCGGTTGACGTCGAATCGGTTCGGGTTTTCGGAATACGACGCGCCGGTGCTGGAGCCGCTGGATTTGTTCAAGGTGAAATCCGGGGACGAGATTGTGAGTCAGCTTTTCGCGTTTACGGATCGCGGGGGGCGGGAAGTGGCGTTGCGGCCGGAGATCACGCCGAGTTTGGCGCGGATGGTGGGGGCGAGGGCGAACGCGATGAAGCGGCCGATCAAGTGGTTTTCGGTGGGGGAACAGTATCGTTACGAGCGGCAGCAGCGGGGGCGGTTGCGGGCGTTTTATCAATGGAACGCGGATATTTTGGGGGAGCCGGGGCCGGAGGCGGAGATCGAGTTGATCGGGTTGCTGGTGCAATCGCTGACGGCGATGGATCTGACGGCGGAGGATTTTTATGTGCGGCTGAGCGACCGGCAGTTGTGGATTTTTTATTTGCAGGCATTTGGTTTGGACGAGGAGGCGGTGGGGAAGGTTTTGACGGTGATCGACAAGATCGGGCGGGAGCCGGAGGAGGTGACGGTGGGGAAACTGAAGCCGTTCTTTGGGGAGGCCGCGCCGGATTTTTGGGCGAAGATCGCGTCGTTGCGGAGTGTGCGGAGTTTGGAGGACATGGAGCGGTTTTTCGCGGCGCATGTGACAGAGCGGGAGTTGCGGGAGCGATTGGAGGGGCGGATCGGGGAGTGGCGGACGTTGTTGGATGGTCTTAACGCGATGGGGTTGGGCGATTTTATTGAGATCGATTTGGGGATCGTGCGGGGGTTGGCGTATTACACGGGGTTTGTGTTTGAGGCGTTTGACCGGAAGGGGGAATTGCGGGCGCTGGCGGGGGGCGGGCGTTACGATAATTTGCTGGGGAAATTGACGAAGACGGATTTGCCGGCGGTCGGTTTTGGGATGGGGGATGTGGTTTTACGGGAGCTTTTGGAGGAGCGGAAGCGGATGCCGAAGTATGTTTCCGCGCCGGATTTTTTTGTGGTGATCGGCGGGGCGGCGGAGCGGAAGGAGGCGTTGGGGGATATTTATCTGCTGCGGGAGGCGGGGTATCGGGTGGAGTATCCGTTGCGGCAGACGGGTTTTGGGAAACAGTTTAAGCAGGCGGATCAGAGCGGGGCACGGTTTGCGCTGATTTACGGGGAGGAGGAAGTGGCGCAGCGGGCGGTGAAGGTGCGGAATTTGCGGGCGGGAAGTGAGGAATTGGTGCCGCGGGGGAGTTTGTTGCGGTATTTGGCGGAAAGTCTCTGAAGTTAGAATTAAGAAGTTAGAATGTCGAAGTGGAACAGGGTGGAGGAATGGGGGGACCACAGATGACACAGATGAGCACAGATGGCTGAGGCTCGGGGAGTTAACAGAAGGTAGCAAAGGGAGCGAAGGCGAATGCTCTGCTTTTGTTTAACCACGGAACACACCGAATACACGGAATATATCAGGGTAGGAAGCTTTGGCTCTGGATGTTTAACCACGGATTTCAGATGAGCACAAATAAATTTAGGCTCTGGATTAAGCAGAAGGGACCGAAGGCTTCGGCTTGGCTTTTTGTAGCAGGGAATCACCGAGCGGTACGGAGTTCTGGCTCTGAGGTTTAGCCGTAACCGTCCGGCCATCGACCCTGTTGCGTCATGAATGATGATTAAATACAAGCGGTTAAGGAAAAGAAGGTCGACGATTAAAATAAGAAGAGCGAGTCCCGATAGCTTTCGATGTTTCTTGTGGAATACCAAGATAATCGAGGATAAAGTCAGGAGGATCAATGCGATCCAATACAATTGCTGATATAGCTGCGTGTTCGTTTGGAAATGGATCCAGTGCGAGGAATCGCCTCGCAACGGCCCGACACTGCTAGTAGCGATCAAGAACAGAACGTAAGTCGCACTGGCGAAGAAACCGAGGCGAGCCAGGTTTGTCGAGAGCGCGATCATACATTTCCTCATGTCGGGAGAGATAGCTGATGCCATTCTGAGGGGAGTAAAAAAGAACCGGTATTTTTGGTAAAGCTACTTCTGGAGAAGTGTGTCATGTTGACTATTTTTCATGCATTGTTTTGGAGGCGGTTGTTCGGTTTTTTAAGCCGAAGGCGATGCGCGAGCCGGTTGTTATCAGTAGCCAGACCGTGAGGAAGGAGCCGGTGAGGGAGAGCGCCGTGGAGTCCATGATTCGTAGTATGGGTTGATCGAATATCCAGAATAGGATGGTTACGAAAATCAGGGCGATGAGGGCGTTTAATAGAGGGGTGATCGGTTTTCGGGAAAGGCATTGGATTATTATGCCCAAGGCGATTGGGAGGAGGGCGGTGAGGAGGATTCCGAGAATCCCGATGATCAATGCGGAGGTTTGGTTCATGGGTTTTGGGGATGGTGATTCTCGCTGGGGACTTGTTGGAGGAGGGTGGGGATTTCGGTGGTGGGGGGGAGGCAGGTGGTGCCGGTGCAGAGTTGGTAGCCGACGGGTTGAGCGGGGTCGGTGGTTTGGAGGACGAAGAGGCGTTGCCAGGGGCGGGCGCGGAGGGCGGAGGCGAGGGGGGCGAGATCGGCGTCTTTGACTTTGATGACGGAAGTTTGGCCGGTTTCGGCGGCGATGGCGGAGAGGGCGTGGGAGATGCCGCTGGGGGCGCGTTGGGCGAAGCCGGCGTAGGCGGGGCGGAGTTTCAGGAAGTGGGTTTCGTATTCGGATTCGCCGGTGATTGCGTAGAGGCTGGAGAAGATGTGGAGGAGGCTGGAGTTGCCGGCGGGGATCGCGTTGTCCCACCATTCTTTGCGGCGGGAGATGAGTTGTTCGTGGTCGTCGGAGGTGAAGTAAAAGCCGGGATGCTCGTCGGAGAAGTGGCGGAGGATGGTGGTGGCGAGGGTGCGGGCGCGTTGGAGGAAACGGGTGGAGGCGCCGGGGGCGAAGAAATCGGCGATGGAGGCGAGGGCGAGGAGGGCTTCGGCGTGGAAGGCGTAATCGTCGAGGTAGCCGTTGAGTTTTCCGGTTTCGGCGATGACGGGGTGGAGGCGGTCGTCGGAGAAGCGGGCTTTTTCCCAGATGGCGTCGGCGGCGCGGGCGGCGAGTTCGAAGTAGTCGGGGCGGTCGAAGGAGAAGGCGGCTTCGGCGAGGCCGCGGATGAAGAGGCTGTTCCAGGAGACGAGGTGTTTTTCGTCGCGGGCGGGGCGGACGCGTTTTTCGCGGGCGGCGAGGAGTTTTTCGCGGTCGGCGGCGAAGGATTGGCGTTGGTCGAATTCGGGAACGGTGAGGGCGGGGTTGGAGGTGCCGTTTTCGAAGTTTCCGTCGGTGGTGATGTGGTAGGCGAGGCAGAAGGCGCGGGCGCGTTCGGGGCCGAGGATGGTTTCGATTTCGGCGGGGGTCCAGACGTAGAATTTGCCTTCGTGGCCTTCGCTGTCGGCGTCGAGGGAGGAGTAGAAAAGGCCGGAGGGGGATAACATTTCGCGTTTTGCCCAGGCGACGGTTTCTTCGGCGACGGCTTGGTAGAGAGGATTTTGGAAGCGTCTCCAGGCGCGGGAGTAGATGTCGAGGAGGAGGCCGTTGTCGTAGAGCATTTTTTCGAAATGCGGGATCAGCCAATAGCGGTCGACGCTGTAGCGGGTGAAGCCGCCGCCGATTTGGTCGTAGAGGCCGCCGTGGGCCATGGCGGAGAGGGTGGTGGTGATAACTTGGTCGAGGCGGGCGGGGTCGGCGGCGGAGTTTTCCGAGGTGTCGGCGGAATCGGTGTCGAGGAGGCGGCGGGTTTCGAGGAGGAGGGAGAGGGTCATGGACGGGGGGAATTTAGGGGCTTGGCCGAAGCCGCCGAAATCGTCGTCGTGGGTGCGGCAGATGGCTTCGGCGGCGCGGAGGAGGTCGTCGCGGGAGATGGAGTCGGCAGCGGTGTTCGGGGGGGAGTTGAGGGCGGCGAGGTTGTGGACGATGTTGGCGGCGTTTTCTTCGAGTTTGTCGCGTTCGCGTTTGTAGAAATCGCTGACGCGCATGAGGAGTTGGGGCCAGGGGACGATGCCGCGTCCGCGATCTTCGGGCGGGAAATAGGTACCGCCGAAGAAGGGGCGTCCGTCGGGGAGGCAGAAGACGTTGAGGGGCCAGCCGCCTTGTTGGGCGATCATTTGGACAGCTTCCATGTAGATGCGGTCGAGATCGGGGCGTTCTTCGCGGTCAATTTTGACGCAGATGAAGTGTTCGTTCATCAGCTTCGCGATGTAATCGTTTTCGAACGATTCGTGGGCCATGACGTGGCACCAGTGGCAGGAGGAGTAGCCGACGGAGACGAGGAGCGGTTTGTCGGCGGCGCGGGCGGCTTCGAGGGCTTCGGGTCCCCAGGGATACCAGTCGACGGAGTTGTCGGCGTGCTGGCGCAGGTAGAGGCTGGTTTCGTTCGCGAGTCGGTTTGGCATGGCGGTTTGGGTTTGGGTTGGTTATTGGTTATTTGTTATTAGTTATTGGTGTTCGTTATTGGGGGTGGGGCGAATTTTTTTTGGAGGAGGTTTTTGTTTATGCTGGGTTCATCGTCGTCGGCGATTCGGTTTCCGGGGTTGGTTCAGAGGCGGTTGGAGCGGGTGGCGTTGGAGCATTTGCGAGCGGGGAGCGGGGAGCGGGCGGTTTTTGATTTTCTGGAACCGGCGGGGGAGCCGGCTTTGTTGGAGGCGGATTCGGTGTCGTGGCGGGTTTTCAAGAATCCGGTGGCGCTTTTGGTGGGCGGGATCGCGGCGGTGATTCTGGAGTTTGCCGAACCGCGGGTGCGGACGGGGGTGTGGGAGCATACGACGTTTCGGACGGATCCGCTGGGGCGGATGCGGCGGACGGGTTTGGCGGCGATGATTACGGTGTATGGGGCGAGGAGCGGGGCGGAGCGGATGATCGAGGGCGTGCGGCGGATGCACGAGCGGATTGAGGGGAAAACGCGGGAGGGGATTCCGTATCGGGCGAACGATCCGGAGTTGTTGCGGTGGGTGCATGCGACGGCGAGTTTCGGGTTTTTGGAGGCGTATTGCGCCTATGTGCGGCCGTTGGGCGCGGGGGAGCGGGATCGGTTTTATGGGGAAGGGCCGCCGGTTGCGCGGCTTTATGGGGCGGAGGGGGCGCCGACTTCGGAGAGGGAGATGGGGGAGCTTTTGGCGGAGATGCGGCCGAGGTTGGAGCGTTCGGAAATCGTTTTCGATTTTTTGCGGATCATGCGGCGGGTGCCGCTTTTGCCGCGGGGTTTTCGGCCGTTGAACGGGGTTTTTGTGCGAGCGGCGGTGGAGATTGTGCCGGGGCCGGTTCGGGAGGTTCTGGGGTTGGGGACGCGGGGGAGGCTGGCGCGTTGGGAGCGGTTTTTTTTGCGGCGGGCGGGGCGTTTGGCGGACCGGATTTTTGTTGAATCCGGTCCGGCTGTGCAATCTTGCGTCAGGCTGGGGCTCCCGCCGGAGTATCTTTACCGGAGGAGCGAGTGATCGGAACGGGGGGAAGTAGCGGTTTTAGTTGGTGGCGTTGTCGCCGAACCAGAAGATTTCTTTTTTGTCGGTGGGAGTCGGGATTGCGGTGCGGTGGAGGCGCTCGACGTGGCCGTCGTAGAAGAGGAAATTGCCGGCCTCGTTGTGGGGGACGGTTCCGAACTGGTTGTAGAAACTGCCGCCGCTCCCGCTGTTCCAGTAGAAGCTTTCAACCGCGGCCACGGTTTTGGTTGGTGTCGACAAGGTGTCCAAGTTGACGCGTTGCGCGGCAGCCGGATTACCGGGAGGCAACGCTTGGTTGTTCCAGGAATACGAATACACGGTGCCATTCGAGTTGTTGGTCGATTGACCGCGGTAGAAGAAATTCGCGGGTGCCTGGGGGGCAGATTTGTAGGAACTGTAAGTCGTGGGGCATTGGAAAACATTGGGTTCAAATGCGGAATTTCGGGCCTTGTCATTGGTCAGGATTTCCTCTCCGAAAAGGTAAGGCCAGAGGCTTCCGTGGAACGAGCCGTGCACGCTTGTTCCGGTTGGGCTGCCCGTGGCCCGCTCATGAGCGTCGGGATCGTGTCCGGGAGGGGCGAATCCGTGGTTGTCGGCCGCGTATAAGTAAACGGCTTGGCCCATTTGACGCATGTTGGAGATGCATTGGGCGCCGCGGGCGTTTTCGCGCACCGCCCCGACGACGGGGATCAGGATCGCGGCAAGAATGCCGATGATGGCGATGACGGTGAGCAGTTCGATCAGGGTGAAGGCTTTGGCGGAGGTTTTTCGTTTCATTGCCGGAGGAAGTTTGCTTTCGAAGCGTGGGGAAGTGGTAGTGTTAAGACAATTGTATCGAAGAATGTTCAAGATTTGGCAATCGTTGCCGATACAGTGCTGAATCATCTTCTCCTTGTGTGCTGAATGCGAGCTGATTTTGTGGAATTTTTGGGAAAAATCGGATTTTTGGGCGGCGCGGAAAAATGTGGTTTTCGGGGGCGGGTGTTTATCAACTGGCGGGTGGCTGAAACTTAGGTGGGTTTGGAGTGATAAAGAGGAATCTCGGAAAAGAGGAATTTGTGAAAACGGTTTACGAAGAACGGCAGGGGAGGGAGAGGAGCTCGTTGCGGCGGGTGTTTCTGGTTGTGGTTGTCGGGACTTATCTGGCGACGGCGGCGGGGGTGTTTTTCGCGTTTTCGTGGAGCGCGCGGAGTATCAGCGGGGAGCTGGTGGAGCGGTATGTGGAGGCGCAGAGCGTGTTGGAGCGAAACCGGATTCTTTCGGTGGTGGAGCGGGAACTGGTTTTGTGCCGGAAGCTGGCGGACGATCCGTTGGTGCGGGCGTGGATGTTGGACGAGGAGGACGCGAGTTTGGGGGAGCAGGCGGCGGAGCAGTTGGAGAGTTACCGGCGGTTTTTCGGATACGGGACGGTGTTTTTGGCGTCCGGGGCGAGTAATCATTATCATGTGAGCACGCCGGAGGTGGAGGGGTTCGAGACGACGGTTTTGAATCCGGAGGATGTGGGGGACGCTTGGTTTTTCGCGTTCCTGGAGCGGAACGAGGATTACGCGTTGAATGTGAATTACAATACGTTGCTGAAGGAGGTGCGGGTCTGGATCAACGTGATGGTGCGGGATGAAGAGGGGCGGCCGGTCGGGGTGGCGGGATCGGGGATGGATGTGACGAAGTTCTTGGATCAGTTGGTGGACGACAAGGCGGAGGGAATCAGCAGTGTGATTATCAATTCCGCCGGGGTTTTGCAGGCGCATGAGGACCGTTCGCTGATCGAGAGGAACGCGCGGATGACGGTGGAGGAGGAGAAGATTACGATTTACGATTTGTTGTCGGATCCGGAAAGCGAGCGGCGTTTGGCGGAGGCGATCGCGGCGGGAGGGGAAGCGCCGCGGATTTTTCCGTTGCGGAAGGAGGGTGCGCCGGCGGTGGCGGCGTTGGCGGGAATCGCGGAACTGGATTGGTACAATTTGGTGATCGTGGATGGGAACAGCGTGATCGGGCTGAGCGATTTTTTGCCGTTGGGTTTGGTGTTTTTGGTGTCGTTGCTGGCGGTGGTGGCGGGGCTTTATTTTTTGTTGAGCCGGTTGGTTTTGACGCCGTTGGGGGCGTTGACGCGGGCGGCGGGAGCGGTGGCGGAGGGAGCTTATGAGACGGACGTGCCGCCGGCGGGGACGGCGGAGATCGGGCGGCTGAGCGCGTCGTTCAAGACGATGACGGAGCGGATTCGGGCGCACACGGGGGAGTTGGAAAGCAAGGTGGCGGAGCGGACGAAGGATTTGGCGGAGGCGAACCGGGAGTTGGTGGAGTCGCAGGAGCGGGTGATGGATTCGATCCGTTACGCGCAGTTGATTCAGCGGTCGATTTTGCCGTCGGCGGCGGATTTGCGGAAGCGGTTGAAGGATCATTTCGCGATATTCGAGCCGGTGGATTTGGTGGGCGGGGATTTTTATTTTTTCCGGGAAGTGGAGGATGGGTTTTGCGTGGCGGCGGTGGATTGCACGGGTCACGGGGTGCCGGGGGCGTTGATGACGATGATGGTGAACGCGCTTTTGGACCGGGTGCTGGAGTTGCATCCGGGGCTGACGCCGGGAGCGATGTTGGAGGAGTTGCACGCGTTGGTGCAGGAGACGTTGCGGAGCGGAAACAGCGGGGTTTCGCCGGTGGAAAATGGGCTGGACATCGCGTTGTGCCGGGTGCGTTCGGAGGCGAATACGTTGGAATTCGCGGGGGCGGGATTGCCGTTGTTTGTGAAGGAGGGGGAGGAGTTGCGGGTGATTCCGGGGGACCGGCGGCATTTGGGGTTTTCGTCGGCGCGGGAGGAGACGCCGTTTACGGAGCATCGGGTGGAGATCGGGGCGGGGACGGTTTTTTATTTGATCACGGACGGAGTGCTCGATTTGCCGGGCGGGGAGGACGGTTTCGGGCTGGGAAGAAAGCGCTTGCAGGAAATTCTGGAAAGGCAGAGTGTGCCGGAAATGGACGAACAGGGAAAACGGATTCGCGCGGCTTTGAGCGAGTATCAAGGTGATCGCGGCCGGAAAGACGATATGTTGTTGTTCGGATTTAGAGTCCGTTAAAGAGAAGGATGTTTAATGCAGGATGTTCTGAGACTTAAGGAATATTTTACGGCGGAGGGGATACTCTTCAGCTTCAACGGTTCGTTCACGCATGGGATTATCGAGGAGATTGGCAGTGCTATTAAATGTCATTTGGAAGCGGAGCGATTGGAGAAGGGTGTTATCTCGGATGTTTTCGCGGTGTATGTGGAGCAGACGCAGAATGTGCGTAATTATTTGAAGCGAAAGCAACTGACGTCGGGACCGGAAAGCGGAGCGATTTTGGTGATTGGGAGCGAGGGGAAATGTTTTACGGTTTGTTCGGGGAACAGCGTGGAGAAGGAGGATGTGCCGGAGTTGGTGGCGCGGCTGGAGGAGATCAATTCGCAGGATAAAGACGGGTTGAAGAAGCTGTACCGGCAGCAGTTGCGGGCGGAGCGGGCTCCGGACGCGGTGGGGAGCGGATTGGGGCTTTTGGACATCGCGAGGCGGGCGTCGGGGAAGCTCGAATACCGGATCGATCCGAAGAACGACCGTTTTGATTTTTTTAGTTTTTTCGTTCGGGTGGAAGGCGCTTGATTATGATAGATATTCCAGCAACCAAATCGTCGCCGAAGGTGCAATTTTCTTTGGATAAAGGAATGTTGGCGATTACCGGAGAATGTTATCCGGAGAATCCTTTTGAGTTTTTCGATCCGATATTCGCGGCATTGCGCGCGGAGCTTCCCCGGATGAAGGAATTGCATCTTCGGGTGCAGGTTCCGTATATGAATTCGAGCAGTACGAAGTGTATGCTCGATCTGTTGGATTTGTTGGCGGACAAGGGAAGTCATGGTTGCGCGGCGCGTGTATCGTGGCTCTACGATAAGGACAATGGGCGGGCGTTGGATCTGGCGGAGGAATTCAGCGATGATGTTGAAATCCCGTTTGAAATTGTTCCAGTCACGGCGGAAGATTCCGAATGAAGCAGCCGTCGGAAATTTTTTTCGATCATTTATTGCCGGGAGCGGGTCAACTATTGCCGGTGGATCCGGGTGCGTCCGGAGATTTTGCCGAGCGGTATAAGAAGCTGGCGCAGCAGTTCGCGAAGGTGATGGCGATCTCCGACAAGTACCAGTCGGACGTGATCGAGATGGCGGACCGGTTGCGGCATTCGAAGGAGGAATTGGAGGCGGCGCACGCGACGCTGCGGCAGAGCGAGGAGCGGTTTCGCGCGTTGACGGAGAATTTGCCGGTGGGGGTGGCGATGGTCGACGCGGAGCTGAAGGTGCTGGCGGCGAATCCGAAGATGCGGGATTGGTTTCCGGAGGTGGAGACGGATTTCGCGGCGTTTTGCGGGTCGCTCGCGAATGGGGCTGAAGGGAATTTGCTGAGGAGAATTTGGGAGGACGGGGCGACGCGGACGGTGGAGCGGGAGGCGGTTGGGCGGTCGGGAGTTTGTTTTCTGCGGATTATCGGGACGGGGGTGAAAGGGGGAGACGGGAAGATCGCTTCGGTGCTGATGATGGTCGAGGACGTGACCGAGTACAAGCGGATCGAGCAGGAGCGGAAGGAGCACGAGGCGCGGGAGCGGGAGCATCAAAAAACGGAGAGTTTGCATCGGATGGCGAGCGCGGTGGCGCATCATTTCAATAATCAGCTTCACGCGGTGATGGGGCATTTGGAGCTGGCGTTGGGGGACATGCCGATGGATGGGGAGCATCGGAAGAGCTTGGAGGAGGCGTTGCGGGCGGCGCGGACGGCGTCGGAGATGAGCGTTTTGATGCGGCGTTATGTGGGGGAGGGAATTTTCGCTCCGGACGCAGTGGATTTGGCGGATATGGTGAGGCGGCGGTTGCCGGCGTTGGAGAGGAATTTGCCGGGAGGGTGCGAGTTGATCGCGGATTTGCCGGAGCCGGGGCCGACGGTGCAGGGGAAGGCGGAGAATTTGGGTCAGATTTTGGCGAATTTGGTGACGAACGCCGGAGAAGCGTGCGCGGAGCGGGCGGATGGGCGCGTCGAGGTGCGGGTGGAGACGGTGGATTCGGCGCGGGTGCCGCTGTCGCGTTGTCTTCCGGTGGGGTGGAATCCGGCGTCGGCGCAATGCGCGTGTTTGACGGTTCGCGATAATGGGAACGGGATTTCTCCGGAGGATTTGGACAAGATTTTCGAGCCGTTTTTTTCGCGGAAGTTTACGGGGCGGGGGATTGGGTTGGCGTTGGTGGCGGGATTGTTGCGGGGGCACGACGCGGGGATTTCGGTGGAGAGCGCTGTGGGGGAGGGGAGCGTTTTTCGGTGTTATTTTCCGTTGGAATGAGGGAGGAGGAGGGAGGTGGGAAGGTGGGAAAGTGGGAAGGTGGGAAGGTGGGAAAGTGGGAAGGTGGG
>CAZJCL010000057.1:0-3332 GCA_964544025.1 uncultured Opitutales bacterium
TTAGCCGAATTGTTGGTGGAGTTGGGTGGTGGGGAAGTTGCGGCCGGGGCAGAGGGTTTGGCTGCCGTCGATTTCGCGGTGGACGGCGAATTTGCAGTCGCCGCCGAGGAAATCGAATTTGAGGTATTGGACGAGTTCGGTGAAGGCGGCGATTTGGGCGGAGGTTGGGCGGCGTTGTTCGAAGTTGCCGACGACGCAGATGCCGATGGCGATTTCGTTGATGCGGCTGCTGCGAACGTGTCCGCCTTGGAGTTGTTTGCGCCAGCGGTCGCCGATTTCGATTTCGCCGTTGCCGGAGTTGGTGCCGTTGCCGATGACGAAATGGTAGGCGAGGCCGTTGGGCATCCGCATTTTGGTGCGGTGGAAGCGGTCGTAGATTTGGGCGTTGCCGGAATTCACGCCGCTGTGGTGGCCGACGATGTATTGCCAGGCTCGCTTGGAGCGGAGGGATTGGGTGACGCGGACGACTTCGCCGATGTGGCGGTAGCCTCCGGAGGCTCCGGCGGGGATCTGGAGTTCCTGGCCGGGGAAAATGCGGTCGCCGGAAAGGCGGTTGGCGGAGCGGAGGGCGGGGACAGTGGTGTTGTGGGCGCGGGCGATTTCGCCGAGGGTGTCGCCGGAGCGGACGGTGTAGGTTTGGGTGGGAGCGGCGGCGGCGATGGTTAACTGTTGGCCGATGTCGATGCGGTCGGAGGCAAGGTTGTTGCGCTGTTTGAGTTCGGCGACGGAGAGGTTGAATTTCTTGGCGATGGCGCTGAGGGTGTCGCCGCGTTGGACGGTGTAGGTTTGGCCGTCGGTGGCTTGGAGGGACGGGGCGAGTCCACCGGTTATGGCGGCTGCGGCGGCCATCATCGCGGTTTTAATGAACTGGCGGCGGTCCCACATGTTTTTCCGGTTTTGGCCGTGCGAAGGCGGTTTGCGCGGCGCGTTCCTAGACAAGAGGGGGAGGGGAAAGATTCAAGGTTTTTTATTTTTCGGAGCTTTGACTCTGGGGGGGGACCACTGATGGCACCGATGGGCACGGATGACTTGGGCTCGGGATTTAACAGAAGGTAAGGAAGGAAGCGAAGGGCTTGGGCTTGGGATTTTTAACCACGGAAGACACGGAAGGGAGATGCGGGATTTGTGGCGGGGGAATTGTGTTTTGGAAGAGGAAGATTGGGTGGGTGGGTTGGGTTTTGTTAGGGGGTTTGGCGGGTGGCCAGGTAGATGGTGAAGGCGTCGCGTTTGGCTTGGGGGTGGGTTTTGGCGGGGACGGCGCGAAGGCGGAATCCGGCTTGGGTGAGGCGGTTTTCGAAAGCGGGGTCTTTGGTGGCGGACCAGATCGCGGCGCGTCCGCCGAATTTGAGGGCGTTGGCGATTCGGCTGATTCCGCGGCGGGAGTAGAGGCGGGCGTTGGCCGGTTGCAGCATGGGTTGAGGGCCGTTGTCGATGTCGAGGATAATGGCGTCGTAGGTTTCGGGGCGGGCGCGGTCGATGATTGGGAAAACATCGTTGGCGATCACGGAGACGCGGGGATCGTCGAGGAGTTTGCCGTTGAGGTCGTAGAGAAACTCGCGGTTCCATTCGACGACTTCGGGGAAGAGTTCGGAGACGTCGACTTGGGCGGATGGGCCGAGGCTTTTGAGTGCGCTCAGGAGCGTGAAGCCGAGACCGAGTCCGCCGATGAGGATGCGCGGGGAATCGTTTTTGGGAAAACCGGCGCAGGAGACTTCGCCGAGGAGGAGCTCGGAGGCGGAGGTGCGGGAGTTCATGACGTCTTGGCCGTCGAGGCGGATGCAGTAATCTCCGTCGTGTTCGTAGAGGGCGAGGAGGGCGTCGTTGGGAGTCCTGATTTCGGCGAGTTTGCGGTTCGGTTTCATGGCGGGAAAGTTGGCGCGGGAGGCGGGCGGGAGCAATCGTGGAATCGCAATGAGCGACGGCACTTTTAAAGGAGGCAACGTCGGGATGCGGTGGCGTGCTTTGCGGTGGAGTTGTTTGTTCTTGTGCCGGGGCGGTTTTTTTAGGTTTTTATCTCTGCTATGACCGGTCTGGATTATTTCGTGGTTGGCCTCTTTTTCCTGCTGATGGTGTTCATCGGCTTTGTATCCATCCGAAAAATCAAAGCTTCGAGCGATTTTTTCGTGGGCGGAGGGAAAGTGCCGTGGTGGCTGGCGGGAATTTCGCACCATGTTTCGGGATACAGCGGGGTGGTTTTCGTCGGATATGCGGCGATTGCTTACGAATCCGGTTTTGCGATTTATGTTTGGTGGGCCGGTTCTATCGCCATCGCTTGTTTCGTGGGGGCGTTTACGTTTGCGCCGCGGTGGAGTCGTTTGCGGATCGCGCGGCAGATCGAGTCTCCAACGGAGTATTTGGCGATGCGTTACAACGTGCCGGCGCAGCAGTTGATGGCGTGGACGGGGGTGTTGCTGAAGTTATTGGATGTCGGCGCGAAGTGGGCGTCGATCGGGATTTTGTTGTATGGGTTTACGGGGTTGCCGATCTCGGTCGGGATTCTTTTGTCGGGGATCGTTTCGCTGGTCTATATTACGATTGGCGGGCTTTGGGCGGATTTGTATACGGATTTGGCGCAGTTTATTGTGCAGATTCTGGCCGGGGTGGTGTTGTTTGTCGCGGTGGCGATGCATCTGGGCGGGACCAGTAGCATTTTGGGAATTTGGAACGATCTGCCGGAAGGACATGGGGATCTCTTCAATGGACCCTATACGCCATTGTTTTTCCTCGCGCTAATCACGATCAATTTCCTCAGTTACAATGGCGGAACGTGGAACTTGGCGGCGCGTTATATTTCTGCTCCTTCGGCGGATAGCGCGAAGAAATCGGCATTATTATCCGGCGTGCTGTATGTGTTTTGGCCGCTGGTTTTGTTTTTCCCGATGTGGGCTGCACCGCTGCTTTTGCCGGGTCTGGAGCAACCCGATCAGTCTTACGCGATTCTGGTGAAAGAGTATCTTCCTGCGGGATTGGTCGGGCTGGTGCTGGCGGGGATGTTCGCGAACACGATGTCGATGACTACCTCGGACGCGAACACGATTTCGGCGGTGATTTCCCGGGATATTTTGCCGCTTACGTTTAAGCGGTTTCGGAATATGACGGAGCGTCAGGGGTTGAAAGTGGCGCGGGTCGCGACTTTCAGTTTCACGTTTCTGACCTTGGTGATCGCGCTGGAGAACGAGCGGTTTGGCGGGATTATTAATTTGATCGTCTTCTGGTTCGGCGGATTGGTCGGGCCGATTTCGGTGCCGATGATGCTGGGCTTGTTGCCGACGTTCAAGCGGGCGGGGGCTGCCGCGGCTATTGCGTCAATCGTGGCGGGGTTGATCGCGTTC